>CAYGOU010000161.1:0-7285 GCA_964351455.1 uncultured Porphyromonadaceae bacterium | reverse complement strand
TCATTAGACATTCATCATTCATCCTTCATCATATATCATTAGCTCTCCCCCCATGCCCCCAACCTCCAACCTCTTACGCATTTTTCTGATCCTCTGGGCCATCTCCTTCACCCCCTCCCAGGCACAGAGAAGTGAACTGCCTCCCTTCTTCAAATCTGACTGGAGCTGGGTTGACTCGGTTTACAGGTCGCTCTCACCGGATGAGCGTATTGCTCAGCTGATCATGGTTCCGGCCTGGTCAAACCGCGGTCCTGAGCACCTTCAGGAGCTTGAACGACTCGTTACAACATACGGCATCGGGGGAATATGTTTCTTTCAGGGCGGTCCTGTGAGGCAGGTGCAGATGATCAATCACCTGCAGCAGAAAAGCAGGGTTCCGATGCTGATTGCGCTGGATGCTGAATGGGGACCGGCGATGAGGCTCGACAGCACCCCGCGTTTTCCATATCAGATGGCCCTGGGTGCCGTTCAGGATGAACGGCTGATCTACAGGATGGGAGCCGAGATTGCCAGGGAGCTTCGCATGACAGGCGTTCAGATGAACTTTGCTCCGGTATTGGATGTAAACAACAACGCCTCCAATCCGGTGATCAATTATCGTTCGTTCGGAGAGGATCCCATGCGCGTGGCCGAACTGGGGACCGCCTATCTCCTCGGAATGCAGGATGAGGGAGTGCTGGCCTCCGGCAAGCACTTTCCCGGTCATGGAGACACCGACACCGATTCGCACCTGGCCCTGCCCCTCATCCGTCACAACCGTCAGCGCTTCGACGAGGTTGAACTGGTGCCCTTCAGAAGGGCCATCAACAGCGGACTGGCCTCGGTGATGATCGCGCATCTTGAGGTGCCAGCGCTTCATGAGGGCATGCCCACAACCCTGTCTGACAGAACGATCCAGGGGGTGCTTGAAGGAACGCTTCAATTCAGGGGCCTCAAGGTGACCGATGCCCTCAACATGAAGGGTGTCACCCAGAGCTTTCCTCCGGGAGAGATCGAGGTGCGTGCCATCCAGGCAGGCAATGACCTGCTGGTGTATGTTGAGGATGTTGAACTTGCCATCCGCTCAATCCGCAACGCCATCGAAACGGGGAGGATCCTGCCCCTGGATGTCGAAAACAGCTGCAAGATGATCCTGGCTGCAAAATACTGGGCAGGCCTCAGACACTGGAGTCCTCTGCCAACGGAAGATCTGGCTGAACGGATCAACAGTGCCGAGGCGGCTGCGCTCAACTGGGAGCTAACCCGTGCCTCGGTGACCCTGCTTCAGAACCGCGAATCCATCATCCCCCTAAAGAAACCTGAGGAGCAGAAAATCGCCACCCTTTCGGTGGGGGCCGCCTCGCTGACTACCTTCCAGAAAAGAGTTGACCATTATTTGACCGCTACCCATTTCCAGATTGCGAAGGGTGCCACAACTGCTGATTTTGATGCCCTGCTTCGCAAGCTGGAGGGATTCGACCTGGTGCTGATCGGACTTCACGATACCGACCAGCGTCCGGCCAGAAATTTCGGGTTGCTGCCTGCCCAGACCGATTTCATCCGGGCGATCACCGCCAGGAAGTCATGTATCACCGCCTGGTTCGGCAATCCTTATGCGCTTGACCGGATGCCGGGCGTGGAGGAGTCATCTGCGCTGATCGTTACCTACCAGGAGTCGGTGATAGCGCAGGATCTGGCCGCGCAGCTGATCTGCGGCGGGGTGGGGGCATCAGGACGGCTTCCGGTGAGTACCTTTCACTTTCAGGCCGGATCCGGGATTCAGATTGACAATGCCATACGGCTCTCATACGCTCCCCCGGGAGCAGCCGGGGTCGACGCCGGGGTTAAAAAAAAAATTGATTCACTCGCCCATGCCGGCATCAGGGCCGGAGCCTACCCCGGGTGCGAAGTGCTGTTCGCCAGGGGAGGCCGGGTCTTCTTTCACGAATGCTACGGTTATCATACCTACGATTCTCTCACCAGGGTTGAACCGCACCATCTGTATGACCTGGCCTCGGTGACCAAGGTGTCGGGCGCTCTGCCGGTGATCATGCAGCTGTACCAGGAAGGAAAAATCAGGCTCGACGAACCCCTGCATCATTACTGGCCCGATTTCAGGGTAAAGGACAAGCGCGACGTAACCGTTCGCGAACAGCTGGCACACGTAGGTCGGCTTTATGCCTGGATTCCCTTTTGGCGGGATACCAAACGCGAGAACGGGAAGTTCCGGTGGAACACCTTCAGTGAAGATTCGTCGGCCCGGTACCCGGTCAGGGTTTCTGAAAACCTTTGGATGCATCGCGAATATGCCGGCAAGATCTACAAGTCAATCAGGCAGTCGCCCATCAGCGACGAGCGAAAATATGTGTACTCCGACCTGGGATTCATCCTGTGGCCGCAATTGATTGAGCGCATGACCGGCGAGGCTTTTGAGACGCGCCTCTACCGCGATTTTTTTCACCCCCTGGGTGCAAACAGCCTCGTTTACAACCCTCTGAAGCATTTCCCGAGGGAGCAGATCGTTCCCACTGAAATCGACACCCTATTCAGGATGGAGCTGCTTCACGGCTATGTGCACGACGAAGGGGCGGCCATGCTGGGCGGGGTTTCAGGACATGCCGGACTCTTCGGCACCGCCGAAGACCTGGCCAAATTGTGGCAGATGTACCTTTGGGGCGGTACCTATGGGGGAGCGGTCTTCCTGGATCCCATGACCCTGGCAGAATTCTCACGGTATCAGTATGCCGGTGAGGGGGTGCGGAGGGGACTCGGCTTCGACAAGCCCATGGTGAACAACCGGGAGCTCCCGCAAGAAATCAGCTATCCCACCCACGGGGCCAGCAGCCTCAGTTTTGGTCACTCGGGCTTCACCGGCACCTTTGTCTGGGCAGATCCTGAATCCGACCTGCTCTTTGTCTTTCTTTCGAACCGGGTCTATCCCACCCGCGATAACTATCTGCTGAGCGACATGAACATTCGCACAAAAATGCTGCAGGCGGTGTATGAGAACCTGGTTGCTGGTTACTAGTTGCTGGTTGCTGGTTACAGCTTGCTAACATTAGACATTAGACATTAGACAGAATATCCATGAAAGCTAAAATTATCGTAACCCTGTTCGCCGTTTCCCTGTTTCTGTTGCCAGAATTGTTCGGACAGGCGGTCCATAAGTTTTCGGATCCGGTGTTGCGGCACATTCACGACCTGGCCGACCGGCGGGATGGGGATTCGCTGCTCTTTTACCTGAATCATGATGACATGAATTACCGGGGCGAAGCGCTGCTTTGCTTTGGCAGCCTGCAACTTCCGCAGACGGCCGACACCATCTTCAGGTCTATGCAGAATGCCCCTGACGGGGTACGGATGATGGGGGCCTTCGCACTCGGACAGATCCAGCATCCTGTGGCGGTGCCTTTCATTCTTGAAGCCCTGAAAACCGAAGAGAAGGGCCTCGTCAGAGGAATGCTTTACGATGCCCTCGGAAAGTGCGGCGACGCTGCAAATCTCGACTGGATGGCGGAGCAGCCGGTTACGATTGAGGATTCTGAGGGGATGGCCATGGGACTGCTGAGGTTTGGCTTGCGCAGGATCACCTCGTTGAAGGGTAACCTGAAGACGGTTGAAATCATGCAATCGGGAGGCAGTTTTACCGCCAAAACATATGCCTCATATTATCTCGGACGTTACGCGGGGATGGACTGGCTTCAGACTGAGCCGGCCAGCATCCTGTCATTATACCAAAACGAAAGAGACGCCACCATCCGGTCGAACCTGGTGAAGGCTGTCATCAGGGCCATGGATGAGGAGGCCTGGCTGATGGTTAAAGGCATCCTCGAATCCGACGACGATTACCGGGTCAAGGTGAACATTCTCGGCTCGATGGCCCTGATTCCGTGGAACAAGGCGATGAGCCTGGTTTATGCACTGGCCACCGGCGAAGATCCCACCCTCTCGGTGGCGGCGGCCGAAGCCATTGCGCAATTTGCCGTGTACACCGATCTTCAGGTTCTGCTGAAGAGCATCGACCGCTGCAGCCATTGGAGGAGCCGGTCGCTGATGCTGGGCAAGGCCCTCGAGCTGGTCTGGGGCAAAGCCTCACTGGTGAGCCGGGTTGAGAAGATGATTCTTGAATCGATTGCCGCTGCGAAAGAACCCACCGAAAGGGCCTGGTATCTCAAGGCGCTGATCCACAACCCGGGCCGGTATGCCGTCGCCGAAGAGATGCTCAGCAATGCGAAGAGTCCGGTTGAAGCCACCTACGCCGTTGAAACGCTGACCGAAATGCGCAAGCGCGAACATTTCGGAGTCGTCGCCGCCGAAATGGCGAAATCCGGTATTGACCTCGATGCAGAGTACCTGCGGATCTTCAGCATGGCGATCCGGTCGGGGGATGTGCCCCTGGTGGCGCTGGCTGCCGGGATTCTCAGGGAACCTGCACTGGGATACCGCGAGCGGATCACCGATACGGGATTTCTTCAGCAGGCCCTCGCCCGGATGAACCACCCCTCAAAATCAGAGGCCTTTATTGAGCTGGTAAAAACCCTGGCCTGGCTTCAGGGAGCTGAGGCGGAGTTGCCCGGGGCGCCCGAATACAACCATCCCATCGACTGGGAGCGGGTGGTTTCGATTCCGGCGCGGCAAAAGGTGGCCGTTGTCACCACCCGGGGCGAGTTTCTGGTGCAATTGAACGTCAATTGGTGTCCGGGTACGGTGGCGGGGTTCATGGAACTGGTTGATCAGGGTTTCTATGAAAATGGTACCATCCACCGGGTGGTGCCCAACTTTGTGATGCAGGACGGATGTCCGAGGGGCGATGGCTGGGGGGGACCCGAGTTTACCGTCAGATCGGAGTTTACCCCGGTACCCTTTCTTGAGGGGACCTTCGGAATGGCCTCGTCAGGCAGGGATACCGAAGGCAGTCAGTGGTATGCAACCCATTCGCCCACGCCACACCTGGATGGACGCTATACCAATTTCGGAACCGTTATTGCCGGCATGGAGGTGGTGCATGCGCTACAGGTGGGGGATAAGATCCTTAAAATTGAGCGGATCGGAGAATAATTTTTCGTTGTAGGTTGTTGCGAATTGATTTGTTTCTATTTTTAAGCCCTGAAAACTGAAATGATGAACGCACATTTTCACGGTATAATCTCAAACGGTTGGTGCTGGCGCGGCGCTCCCGGAGAGCTGTAGGCAATGTGTAAGTTACCTCAATAACGAAGGGGCACGTTGTATACAGCGTGCCCCTTCTGCATGAACGGGTCAAAGAAACCTTCATTAAACATAAATAATTCTGGTATGACAAAGATTAGAAAGATCCTTCTTGAAGAGCATGAGATGCCGCGGCAATGGTACAACCTGGCCGCCGATGTGAAGTGCCCGCCCTTTATGAGCCCGGCCGGTCCGGTGCCCATGGAGGCGTGGGGACCGGTGTTCCCGATGAACCTGGTTGAGCAGGAGTACAGCACCCAGCGCTGGATCGACATCCCTGAGGAGGTCCTTGCCCTGCTGACACGCTGGCGCCCGGCTCCGCTTCATCGTGCCTATGCCCTTGAGGAGGCTCTCGGAACCCCTGCACGAATCTATTACAAGAATGAGAGTGTGTCGCCTGCCGGCAGCCATAAGCCCAATACGGCGGTGGCTCAGGCCTGGTACAACAAGCAGGCCGGAACCAAAAGGCTGACCACCGAAACCGGAGCGGGACAGTGGGGCAGTGCCCTCTCTTTTGCCTGTTCACTGGTGGGCCTTGAGTGCAAGGTCTTCATGGTGAGGGTCAGCTTCGACCAGAAACCCTTACGCAAACTGATGATGCAAACCTGGGGCGGCACCTGCATTGCCAGTCCGAGTACCGAAACCCAGGCCGGACGGGATATCCTGGCGAGATTTCCCGATACCCCCGGCAGCCTGGGAATAGCAATCAGTGAGGCCATCGAGGCCGCGGTGACCGACCCCACCGGCGAGACCAAATATTCGCTGGGCAGTGTGCTGAACCATGTGATGATGCACCAGACCATCATCGGGCTCGAAGCCAAAAAACAGCTTGAGAAGGCTGGCGAAAAACTTCCCGACGTGGTGATCGGGTGCGCAGGCGGAGGCAGCAACTTTGCCGGAATATCCTTCCCCTTTGTATACGAAAAGCTTCATGGAGCCAACATCGACATCATACCGGTTGAACCGACCTCCTGTCCGACGCTCACCAAGGCTCCCTATGTTTACGACCATGGCGATACGGCTAAGATGACCCCGCTGGTGGCCATGCATTCACTGGGCCACTCCTTTGTTCCGGCGCCGATTCATGCAGGAGGACTCCGCTACCACGGGATGGCTCCGCTGGTGAGTCGTGCGGTTGAAGACGGACTGATGAGTCCGAGGTCGATACACCAGCTTGAGTGTTACGAGGCGGGAATGCTCTTCGCGAAAACCGAAGGAATGATTCCGGCTCCCGAGACCACCCATGCCATCGCTGCTGCCATCCAGGAGGCCAGAAAGGCCACCGAGGAGGGCAAGGAGAAGGTGATCCTGTTCAACTTTTCAGGGCACGGACTGATGGACCTCGTGGGCTACGACAGGTACCTGGCCGGCGAACTGACCAATTACGAACTTCCTGATGAAGTGATCGCCAAAAACCTGGAGGAGATAGCGGGATACCCCCGGCCCTAAAAGGTGGCCTTCAGCGAAACAATGAAATTCCGGCCCGGCGCTGCGATCCCTGACGAATAGGGACGGTAGCGCCGGTCGGTTATGTTCTCGATGCCACCGCTGATGATAAGGTATGGAGTGGTCTGCCAGAGAAGTTTAAAGTTAAGTGTGTACCATCCCGGCGACCAGGGATTTCCATCTTCGTCGATGGCGTACATGTAGGTCTTGCCCCGCTCTTCAGGCGCCAGATTTTCGTAGGTGACCCTGCCGTTATACACGGCATAGAGTTCGGTTCTGACGCGGTCACGTTTGTAAGTGAACCGGGTTACCCCGAACCAGGGTGCCGCATGACGCAGCGGAGCCGTTGAACCGTCGTCGAGTTCCTCCTCTCCACGCTGGTAATTGAAGCGGGATGAAAGTCCGAATCCGACCGGGAACTTCACCTCCAAACCGGCCTGTAAGCCGTAAACCCAGGCGCTGGCTGCATTCTGCACAGCCTGCACCCTGCTCATTTCACCCAGGTAAAGTAGGCTGTCCTGCCCGTTGAGCGTAAAGTCGCGGCGAACAAGGGCATCATCCAGCCAGGTATAATAGACGGTCATATCCAGCTTCACCTTGTCGCTGAAGATCCTTACCGCAGAAACTTCACCGTTGTAGGCATACTCAGGTT
>CAYGOU010000160.1:0-7360 GCA_964351455.1 uncultured Porphyromonadaceae bacterium | reverse complement strand
ATCTTATACAAAATGCCAAATATATTTTACATTAAGTTTAATAGTTTTTTTTCTTTACCCTCCTGACCTTCCCGTCACTCGTCACTCGTCACTCGTCACTAATCCCCCCGCGATTACGGCAGCAAACTCATCCCGGTCGTTCAAACTTCTGACCCAGTCGAAGTAGTGGCCGCCGGCACGGAGAAAGGTTTCTCGGAATGAGATGCCGATTTCCCAGGAGGTTTCGAGGCAGTCGGCGGTGAACGAAGGACTCATCACCAGCAGCGAGCGGATGCCCTTTTGCGGGAGCATGCGGAGGATCTCCTCTGACTGTGGACCGAGCCAGCTGGGACCAAAACGTGACTGAAAGGCTACCGACCAGCGGTCGGGGTTCAGTTTGGCGGCTTCAGCAACCATCCTGGCAATTTCATACGAGGTGGCCTGATAGCAGTTGTGGTTTTTCTCGTGGATGCCCCTCCGGCAGCCCAGCTTTTCGCAGTTTTCACCGGGATGGGCATATTCGACCTGCTGCAGCGGCAGTCCGTGGAAACTGAACAGCACATGGTCGAAACTCTTCGGATCCTTCTCGAAAAGACTGTTCGTCAGGGCCTTGATATATGGTGCATGGCCGGTCCAGCGGTTGAGGTCTGCCGGTAGTGCTTTCTTCCACGCTTCGGGCAGCTCCTTGATGATGGTGCCGGTGGTTGAAATGGCCTCCTGTGGAAAGAGCGGCAGCACCCTTACCATTTCGGGATCTGCCGACATGATCTCGCGGCTCACCCTCCTGATCGAAGGCTCTCCGTAACGCATCGCCAGGTGTACCTGCCACTCTTCACCCAGCCTTGCAGCCACCTTGGCCTGCAGCTGTTCGCTGTGGTGGCGCAGCGGAGATCCTGTCACCGGATCCCAGATCTGGCGGTAGCGTCCGGCCGACTTTGGGGTTCTGAAGGTCTGGATGATCCCCCTGACCAGCAGCAGTCGCGGAAGGTAGGGCAGTTCAATCACCATGGGGTCCATTAGGAAGTCGCCCAAAAATCGTCGCACATGCCTCCACGACGTCGAGTCGGGTGTGCCCAGTTGTATCAGCAGCAGGTGTTTCTTAGCCATCTTGAGGTTAAATTAATGCTTTTTCGGCTAGCAGCCTGCCCTGCCTGATCCGGTCGGCCATCCCGATCCCCTGCAGGATGTTGCCCCCGATGATCAGTCCCGGATGCTCACGCTCAATCTTTTCAAGTACCCTGATCTTTTCGTCCGATTCATGGCTGTACTGTGGAATGGCCTGATGATGACGAAGGATTTTGAACAGCACGGGATCGAAGCGCTTCAGCTCCATGAGCCGGCTCACTTCGTCTGCAACGGCTGTCCGGATCTGGTCGTCGCTGGCATCGATCCATTCGCTGCGCCGCACTCCGCCCATGAAAACAGTGAGCAGGGCGCCCCCCTCCGGGGCCCGGTTTTTGAAACAGGCCGACAAAAAGAGGATCCCCAGAATGTTGCGGTTCTCGCGATGCGGGATCAATCCGCCAAAGGCATCCAGACTGCGCCCCTCCCACCGGTCAAATCCAAGCACCACCTCCACCGTGGGAGCATAAAATACCGACGAAAGAACAGTGCGGTCGCCCGACTCCATAAAGGGTATCAGGGCATCGAGATCCGGACCGTTGACCGCCGTGATCACCCTCTTCGCATTGATCAGAAAGGGTTCACCCCCACGCACCCCCTTGATCTCATATCCTCCATCAACCGGACGAAGCGTCGTCTCTCCAACCCCCATGATGAATTGCTCTTCACCAACCTTCCGGTACAGGAGATCGGTCAGCGATTGGAGTCCCCCCTTGCATGAAAAGACCTCCCTGCTGACCCTCTTTTCGATGTCGCTTTTGGGCTCTCGTCTCTTTTTGATGCTCCCCCCAATGAAACTTCCATAATTCTGCTCAAGGTTATACAGCTTCGGAAAGGCGTGCCGTGTCACCAGCTTCGAGGGGTCGCCGGCATAAACACCGAGTATGAAGGGGTCAATGGCATAATCGAGAAAAGAGGGACCCATCCTTCGGAGCACCAGCCGGTCGAGCGTCTCGTCCGGATCCGATCCGCGCCTGCGAAAGGGCTCACCCAGGATCCTGAACTTATCGCGCAGCGTGAACAGCGGGGTGCGGATGGCCGAAGCCGCTCCCGAGGGAAGCGCCTCCCAGCGTCCCCTCTTCAGGATGTAGCGCTTGTTTACTGCCGCGTCGGCCACCTCGGGTTCAAGCTCCTGAAGTTCATCGAATAGCTCAACCACCTCCGGCTGACCGATGATTCCTGAGTTGGGACCGCATTCGTACTGAAATCCGTGTGCGCACACGGTGCGGATCACTCCTCCCGGCCGGTCGCTCTTTTCGAGCACCCTGAAGGTGACTCCCGCCTTACGGAGATGCCATGCCGTGGTCAGTCCCGTTAACCCGGCTCCCACCACCACCACATCAAAAAATCGCTGTTCTCCTGACATATCTTTTTGTAAAGAAATCAAATGGTTCTCGAAAAACGCTCTTTATCCCCCTCCAGCAGCGGGTCAATCTTCATGGCCACCACACGGGCAAGCATCATCCCCTGCCGCGTGAGCGCCAGCTCATCCCGCCCGGCATGGGCGAGTCCGTCTGCCTCCAGCTCGGCAAAGACCGCAGGATCATACCCCAGCTGTCTCTTTATCTCTTCTGCATCCATCCCGAATCGTTCACCGACTGCTGCAAAGCCGACCCGGCCGTTGCACATCAGCTCGGTGATCGAATTGCGAATGACCCGCTCCTGTTCACTCAGCCGGTATCCGCGCTCAAAGGCCCAGCCATCCTGCTCCATCATCCTGATATAATCGGTGTACTCACGAACATTCTGCAGGTAGGCCCCCCCGAGCTGGCTGATCGAGGATGCCCCGAAGGCATATACCTGTCCCGTTGTCTCCCGCGTACAGTACCCCTGAAAATTGCGGTGCAGGGTTCCACTCGCAGCGGCCCTCCCCAGCGGGTCTCCGGGCAGCGCAAAATGGTCCATTCCGATCGTCTCATATCCAGCATCGGTCAGAAGCTGAACCGCCGCCTCCAGCATCCGCATCTTCTCCTCCCCCGTGGGAATGCTGAGAGCCTCGAGCCGTTGCTGCGACGATTTTACCCAGGGTACATGGGCATATGAGAAGGTGACCAGGCGATCGGGACGAATCCCGATGGCTTCACGGATGGTCTCCTCGAATTGCTGCTGATTCTGCAGCGGCAGTCCGTAGATGAAGTCGAGGTTCACCCCCTCAAAGCCCGCTTTCCTGATCCGGTTGACCAATTCCGTTACCGGGAGTCTTGAGGGGAGCCTGTTCATCGCCCTGAGCACCTCGCGGTCGAAATCCTGGATGCCCAGGCTGAGCCGGTTGAACCCCATCGAACGGAGCTGCAGGATCTGTCCCGGGGTCAGATAGGCGGGGTTGCACTCCATGGCCACCTCGGCATCGCTGCTGAGCAATATCCTGCTGGTCAGTCTCTTCATCACCTTTTCAATCCACCGGTAGGGGATCGAATTGGGAGTGCCGCCTCCCCAGTGGATCTGGGTCACCGGCCTGCGCAGGTCGAGCAGGTCGAGCACCTGGTCCATTTCGCGGATCATCATCTCCATGTAGCGGTCAACCCCGCCATCTCGCGGAACGGAGCAGGAGTTGCACCCGCAGAAGTGACAGAGCTGAGGACAAAATGGTACATGAAAATAAAACGAGAGCTTGGCCGGCTCATCCAGGTTCGACTTTAAGATCCAGTCAATGGCCGTTTCAGCTTCAAGTCCCGCTTTGAAAGCGGTTGCAGGGGGATAACTGGTGTATCGGGGTCCCCGGATGTTGTATTTTTCAATCAGCGGGTAATCAAACATCTTCATGATCCGGTTTTTGCAAGGGGTTCGCTATTCGACAGCATACTTGAACGGCACGAAGGGTCGTGGTATAGTCTGCCGACCACCAGCAGCACCACCACACCGATCATCAGCTCGATGGAGAAGAGTCCGGTGTAACCCAGGGCATCACCGATCTTGCCGCTCATGACCGCCATGAAAAGTCCTGAAATGTGGGTGAGCACGATCTGGATCGAATAATCGGTGCCCTCGAGTCCTTTTCGCACCGCATTCATACAGATGGTGTAAATGATTGTGGTTGACATGCCGTAACCGCCCCAGAGGAGCACGGATCCGAGGTAAATCCACTCCTCGCCCAAACTCAGGCGTTCGAAGAGGATGAAGAAAGCGGGTCCCAGGAGGTTGAAAGCCGCCACGCGCACCAGCATCTTGCGGTTGCCCCACCGCTTGATCAGCCAGCCTGCGGCCAGAGCGCAGATGACCCCCACTCCGGTACCGAGAATGCCCGAAATGAATGCGATCTTTGTGAACGAGAATCCAAGATCCACCATAAAGGGCTTGAACATGGCCAGCATGCCGATGATGCCTGAATAGAAAATGCTCACCAGGATCACCCTTTTCCACATTCCGGGTTGGGTGAAAAAGGTGGGCACCGCCTTCCAGTGAACCGGACGGCTTGATGAGCTTGTTCTGTCGAGCAGTTCGGGAGGCTCCTTGCGCGTGAAGAGGATGAGGGGCAGCAAAGCCACCAGCACCACACCGCAGAGAAGGTAAATGACCCCCTGCCAGTGGAGGGTCGGGTAGAGCATCATGAGGAGTCCGCCTCCGATCATGGTGCCGAGAAAATTGCCCGACGACTGCATGCTGTTGCCGAAGCCCCGCTGTTTCGGACGGAGGATCTTGATGGCAAAGGCATCGGTGGCGATATCCTGGGTGGCCGAGAGTGCGAAAGCGGCCAGCAGCAGGATGATGATGGTGCGGAAGTCGGTCGACAACGAGAAAAATCCGATTCCGAAAATGATGAGGGCATAGAAGATCTCCGAGGCGACGATCCAGCGGCGGTAGTGGCGGATGGTGGGACTGTAGCGGTCGACCATCGGGGCCCAGAGGAACTTGAGGATCCAGGGCAGTTTGATGAGCTGCAGCAGGCCGATGCTCTCGAGCGAGTAGTTCTCCTGCCGCATGATCACCGGGACCACGGTGGCGAAGAAACTCATGGGAATCGACTGGGCCACATAGAGCCCGAGCAGGGTGGAGTATTTCTTATAGGGAACCATTATCAGCGGTTAAAAGCGGGCCGAAAGGGTGGCTCCGAGAATACGTGGCACGCCCGGCTGTGCATAGTGCGAGCCGAGGGCCGAGAACTGAAATGCGAAGTAGTTTTGGTTGAGCAGGTTGCGGGCCCACAGGGCAAAGGTGAAACTTTTGAAGAGGTACTCGATGCGGGCACTTAGCAGCCCGTATGGATCCTGGGTCAGGGTGTTGGTGTCATCCCAGTAGATGCGGCCCGTTCCCTGCCAGGTAAGGCTCAGGCGGATCTCATCCACCACCTTGTGGTAGAGCGGAATCCGGTAGGTGGCTCCGGTGTGGTAGGTGTAAAGCGGAACATATGGGATGAAGTTGCCGCTGTAGTCGATGTTCTTGACCGAATCCCTGACGTAGTCGGCAAAACGTGCCTCGGTGTAGCCCAGGCTGAACGAGGCGGCCAGGTTTTTAACAGGACTGGCGGTGGCCTCAATCTCAAATCCCCTCGAAAGCGATTCACCCACGTTTTTCAACATGGATCCCTGTCCAGATGGCACCGGCTGGTAAATCTGCTGATCCTTCCAGTCGATGTAAAAGAGGGCTCCTGCCAGGCTGTAACGTCCATTGCGCGACTGGGCCTTGAAGCCGTATTCGTAGTTCCAGCTGAATTCCGGACCGTAGGTTTCATCCTCGGGGCGCTCGATGGTGGTGTTGAAGCCCCCGGCGTTGTAGCCTTTGGTCAGACTGAAATAGGTAGAGGCCAGATCTGAGATACGGTACTGAAGGGCGGCCTTTGGCAGGAATTCGAGAAAGCTGTAACTATGATCAAAGGCATCGGCCGGTATGTCGTTGCCGTTCATCCGGGTGAAATGGGTGTAATCGAGCCGGTCGGTCTCCTGATCGAGGCGGGCCCCAAGGATCAGGTCGAGCCGTTTAATGAGGAGGTCCTTCACCTTGACCTGTCCGAACAGGGCAGTGCCGGTGTTGAGCATGTCGTAGGTCTTGATTCTGCTCAGCATACCGGGAAGGCGGTAAAGGGGTACCGCCTCGGCGCTGTAAAAGACATCCACCTCACGGTAGATATCCTGGCCGAAGGCATAAATACCGGTGATCCACTCGATGCGCTTGTCGCCTGTTGATTTGAGCTGGAATTCCTGGGTCAGAACCGCCTGATCCTGATCCTGGGTAACCTTGAAAAGGTCGCGGGGCGTGAAATCCTGGTCTATGTCCTGCAGGTCAGACATAAACTGATATCCTGAAATGGATGAGAAGGTCATCCCCGGAAAGCGATAGCTGACCCGCAGGCTTGATCCCAGGATATCGCGGCTGTAACTGCTGTAGTGATCGTAATTGATGGGGTTCATGGTAACCAGGTCATCGTTCACCGAGACGATGCCATAAGGGTAGCCCCCTTCGCGGCTGATGTCGGTGTTGAGGCTGAAGTTCACCGAGAGGCGGTCGGTGGCCGACCATTTCACCTTGAAGCTGGCGGCTCCGGATCGCTGGCGGTCGACCATTTCATTGTTGAAGGCGTTTAGGTGGTAGCCGTTACGCTGGCGGTAGATGCCGGCCAATTGTATGCCAAGCTGGTTCTGGATGAGGGGCTGATCGTGGCTGAAACGCAGCGATCCGGTGCCGTAACTGCCGAGATCGGCTGCAAAATGGGTGTGTCTTTCGCTTCTCGGATCGTTGGTCAGCACGTGAATGATGCCCCCCATGGTGTTGCGTCCATATAGGGTTCCCTGAGGACCGCGGAGCACCTCAATGCGTTTGATGTTGAACAGGTCGAAGTTGAAGGCGGCCTTCTCAAACTGGGCCACCTCATCAACGTAGAGTCCAATGGCCGGAGCGTTGATCCGTGATCCGATGCCCCGGATATAAACCGGCGAGGTGAGCCTCGACCCGTAGTCGGGCATAAAGAGGTTCGGAATCTGACTGGTGAGCAAAGTGAGGTTGGTGATCCGCTCCTGCTCGATTTTCGAGGCGGAAATCGAAGTTATGGCCGCCGGAACATCAATATTCCTGGTTTCTGACTTGGTGCCGGTGATGGTCACCCCGGCAATACTGACCAGGTCGGTGTAATAAACCGAGTCGGCTTTTTCTTTACTGAGGATCAGGGTGTGCTGCTGTGCAAAGGTTAACCGTGCTGTAAATGAGAAAATTGTCAGCAGGATAACAGGGAGTAGGACTCTTTTCATTTTGGCTGTATTTGATTAACAGCCGCAAGCGTATATAAAGAATTTGGAGAAAAACTGTAGACCTCACCCCCTTCTCACCC
>CAYGOU010000159.1:0-7382 GCA_964351455.1 uncultured Porphyromonadaceae bacterium | reverse complement strand
GTTGTTGTCAAACTGAGTGGTGATCGCCGTGGTCTGGTTCTGGTCGGTTACATCCCAAATCTGGTATTGAGCGTTGGCTCCGGTGAGGCTGTAACGTGCCACCTGCACCGGGCCCAGGCTCGACTGATCCCTGAATGCCAGCTGGCCATCACGTATGTTCAGCCGGCAACGGGTGTTGAAGGTCAGATAATCAAGCCAGCCCTGTGCATCGGGATTGCTGGGTACATACTGGATGTTAAACCTGAAGCTGTCGCCGGTTGGCGTGAACTGGCTGTAGGTGACTGCCGTCGATGCATAGAGGGCTTCGTAGTTGTTGGTGTTAACCCCCGGAAGATCTACAGTCTGGTAAGGGGATTCACCTTGCATCAGGTAGAATTTCGAATTTGAGCTGGTTCTCGAGGATCTTGACCAGAGCGATGAGATCACCTTGACCGGCTGATCCGCCAGGCGGTCGTTAAAGATCATGTCAAAGCCCCACCTGAGCTGGATCGAAAAGTGTTTCCAGCACCATTGCCGGCCTGACTTTATGAGGTTAAGTGAGTCTTTCTCACGATAATCATATGCATCGTACGAATCAACAGAAACGGTTGGAGAGGCAGCCGGTGCCGTTGTGGTTGTGACCCTTTTTCCGGCGCCCAGACTGCTAGTGAGAAAACAAACCGAGTGATCGGAATAGAGGTGCAGTCTGTGTGTAAACCTGCCTGCCTGACTGTCATACTTCCAGCTCACCGGACCCTCTGCAAAGAAGAGGAGGAAGTCTCCTGCATTGAAAACCCCATCGCTGCCGGTGAATAACATTAACGGGATTTCGGTCAGGTCATCCTTGCGCGGGAGCTTTGAATCGTAGGGCAGCTGTGCTCCACCGTTGCCATAAATCCTGATACCTGCAGGGTCCTGGATTCCGATCCTGATCAGATCTTCATAGGTAAGCTTATGAATGCCGGATTTTTCGATTTTAATCCTGTACCAGTTTCCGGAAGACAGCACCGATCTGTCTGCGTATTCCCTGCTTTGCGCCCGGAGATGATCGGGGGCAAATGTCAGAAGCATGATCAGTGCTGCAACAGCATAAACAATATTTGATCGCATAAAGAGATCGGTTTCTTTCACCTACAACCTTACAAATAAACAAACTTTAAGGGATAATGATTCCAGCTCCCGTAAGTTTACATTTAACGGAGATGGTCGTTCTTAATTGCATGAAGAACCCCCTGTCGGCAGGCTTTTATCAACAGATGTTTCTTGAAAAATAAAAACATGGAAACAATAGTATTGCTGAATTTTCGTTAATTTTACAAACTGTTAAAAATCAGAGAATAATCATGAAAATCAGGTTGTTCAGCTTTACGGCCCTGTCTGTTGGTCTGGTACTTATGCTGGGATCTTGCAACACCGGGAAACAATCCTCCAAGACAGGATGGCCACACAACAACATCGATTATGGTGGATTTGAATACCTGTCAAATTTCAATCAGAATACCGGTCCTGGACTGGTATTTATTGAAGGTGGCACCTATACGATGGGCAGGGTCGCCGATGATGTGAGGTATGAATGGGACAACATTCCCCGCCGGGTGACCGTCAATTCATTTTATATGGATGAGACCGAGGTGACCAATTCAGATTACCGCGAGTATCTTTATTGGGTGCAGCGGGTTTATGTCGATTATCCGGATGTTTACCGCAGGGCCTTGCCCGATACCCTGGTGTGGAGGGATGAGCTGACCTACAATGAGCCCATGGTTGAGTACTATTTCAGGCACCCTGCATACAACGATTATCCCGTAGTTGGTGTTACCTGGAACCAGGCCAGCCAGTATTGTGAATGGAGAACCGACCGGGTCAATGAACTGATGCTGATCAAGGAGGGTATTCTGGATGTTAATCCCAACCAGATCGGGGCCGACAATTTCAATACCGAGGCATATTTTGCCGGGCAATACGAAGGACTGGTAAGACAGAACCTGCCGAGCCTGGATCCGAATGCAACGACCAGGAGAGCCAGAATGGAGGATGGGGTCTTCTATCCCAAATATCGTCTGCCCACCGAAGCAGAATGGGAATTTGCAGCTCTCGGAATGGTGGCCAAGGATGAAAACATTGCCAACCGGAAGATGTTTCCATGGAGGGGTACCTATACCCGTAACGATGAAAAGAGCAGCATGGGAGCCATCATGGCAAATTATGTCAGAGGCAAGGGAGATTACATGGGTGTTTCAGGAGCTTTAAATGATGGCTATGCCTACACCGCTCCGGTTAAATCATACTGGCCAAACGATTATGGCCTCTACGACATGGGGGGCAACGTCAATGAATGGGTACAGGATGTGTATCGCCCGCTCTCCTTCCAGGAGGTGGACGAGCTGAGTCCGTTCCGTGGTAACGTATTTACCGTTCAGGCAACCGACGCCGATGGCAATCTCATGGAGAAGGACTCGCTCGGAAAAATTCCCAGAAGAGCCATGACCCCGGAGGAGAATTTCGGCAGACTTAATTACAAGCGCTCAGACAACCGTAATTTTCGAGATGGCGATGCTCAGAGCAGCCTCGGGTTTACCCTTGGCCAGACTGATACCGAACGCAACACATCGCGCATGTATTTCCAGGGTGCCGGGCGCAGTCAGGAGGGTGTAACCTCAAGGATCACCGACCAGTCAAGAGTATATAAAGGAGGATCCTGGCGTGACCGGGCCTACTTTCTCATACCTGGCACCCGCAGGTATCTTGATGAAAACCTTGCAACGGATGATATCGGTTTTCGATGTGCCATGTCGCGTCTTGGCCGTGCCGATGGTAATTAGCCCAATGAGCGGGTATGACCGTTGACCAGTTTTATCCCCTTTACAGGGAGAGTAAAAAGATTACTACAGACAGCCGGGCTGCCCAGCCCGGTTCTGTTTTTTTTGCCCTGAAGGGTGAAAGCTTTGACGGAAATCGTTTTGCAGGCGATGCACTTGATCGGGGATGCCGCATTGCCGTTGTCGACGATCCATCACTGGCCGCAGATAAACGGTTTATACAGGTACCTAATGTGCTGAAATTCCTCCAGGATCTTGGATCTTATCACCGGCGGGTGTTGGGCATTCCGGTTATCGCCCTGACGGGCACCAACGGAAAGACCACCACCAAGGAGCTGATTCACATGGTTCTGAAACAGCAGTTCAATGTGGTGGCAACCGAAGGGAATTTGAATAACCACATTGGCGTGCCGCTTACCCTGCTTAAAGCCGATGAAAATACTGAAATCCTGGTGGTTGAGATGGGGGCCAATCATATAGGGGAGATCGCGAACCTGTGTGAGATTGCCGATCCGACCCATGGCCTTATTACCAACATCGGCAGGGCACATTTGGAAGGATTTGGATCTTTTAACGGAGTCATTCGTGCAAAGTCAGAACTTTATCAGTATCTGCAGGCCAAAAGGGGACGAATTTATCAGCATGGTGACGATGATCTGCTCAAAGGATTGACCGCCTCTTATCCGGTATTTTCATATGGAACGGGCGGAGATTGTCAGGTGGTGGCGACCCTTACCGAATCGCTGCGGAATCTCAATTTCAGCTTTGCTGCTCCTCAGTCAAAAGGCCCTGTAAAAAAACCGGTCCGAATCCATTCCCAGGTAACCGGTAACTATAACCTGCAGAATTTTTTAGCGGCCATATCGGTGGGTCTTGATTTTGGAATACCTCCGATCAGGATTAAACAAGGCCTTGAGGCCTACCGGCCAAAAAATATGAGATCTGAATGGCGTGAAACAGGCAGAAACGAAGTGTTGCTGGATGCCTACAACGCAAATCCCAGCAGCATGGAGCTTGCCCTTGCTCATTTTGACTCTTTGCCCCAAGCTCGCAAAATTGTCATCCTTGGAGATATGTTTGAGCTTGGAAATGAGGCTTCAACAGAGCACGCCCAGGTCATAGAAAAGATTGACCAGATGAAATTTGAACGGGTTTACCTGGCCGGCAAAGAGTTCATGAATCTGAAAAATGACCGGTACCGCTTCTTTGAGAGCACAGAATCTCTTGCGTCCCATCTTGAAAAAGAATCCTTGAATGGTTTCGTTATCCTGATCAAGGGTTCCCGGGGTATGCGGCTTGAATCGCTGGTCAGTCTCCTTTGACCACCAGTTTGTCATAGGTCTTGGTGCCCCTGACAAAATATCGCCAGACCGTTGAAAAGGGATAATAGCCCGGAATCTCTCTAAGTTTAATCCGATGCTCCGGTTCAGGGTAATTACGTCTAAGTTGGTAATAGCCAGCGTGAGCCTTGAGAATTGCCAACGCCAGTGTAACTTTTCCATTCAGGAGGTATTTAAAGGCGGCCACACCGTCGAGGATCATTCTCATCCACAGTATTCCCCTTCTGTCAACCCGCGACAGGTTTTTACGCAACATCAACAGGCTGTTCCTGAAGTTGTAAAAGATTTTATGAGGATGTTCATTGGGCAGACTGCCACCACCAACATGTAAAACCTCCGATTCTGGATTGACCCAGACCTGGTAACCGCTCCGGTGGATCCGCCAGCAAAGATCGATCTCCTCCATATGCGCGAAAAAGCGCTCATCCAGTCCACCCGCTTTGTGGTAGGCATCCATCCTCACCATCATGCAGGCTCCCGAGGCCCAAAATACCTGACAGGGCTTATTGTATTGTCCGTGGTCGTGCTCCAGATGGGCGAAAACCCTTCCCCTGCAAAAAGGATAACCATAGCGGTCGATCATGCCACCTGAGGCTCCTGCGTATTCAAATTTTGCTGGGTCAGCATGCGAAAGGATCTTGGGCATAGCGGCTCCTATGAGAGGATCCTGCATGGTAAGCAGCAAAGGCTTGAGCCAGCCCCGTTTTACTTCAATATCTGAATTGAGCAACACAGCAAGCGGAGTACCGACCTCTTTCAAAGCCCTGATATACCCACCAGTGAAACCATGGTTGCGGTCAAGGGGCAGAACCGACACCTTTGG
This sequence comes from uncultured Porphyromonadaceae bacterium, assembly GCA_964351455.1. Taxonomy (GTDB): domain Bacteria; phylum Bacteroidota; class Bacteroidia; order Bacteroidales; family UBA12481; genus JAGHDB01. The sequence continues at coordinate 2,421 of CAYGOU010000159.1, read as the reverse complement.
AAAGTTGACCTTGATCCATGCAACTGAGCCATCGCTGCTGCCATTGTCGGCCACCATCACCAAAGCCTCATCAGCCGGGGTGTAATCGACCAGGGTGGGCAAAAAGCGCTTTAGATATTCCAGATTGTTCCAGGCCAGGATAACGACGGTTGCTTGCACCATGATCACAAAGATAGGTTTTCCGCGGGTTGATGCTTCCAGCGGCGGTGCGACCAGAGCCAGATTTCAGGCTGTGAAGCTATGTTCTCTTCAAGAAATCTGACATATCGGTTGGTGATCTCCTCTTCAGTCAACGGCTCAGATACCTTTCTGACCAGCATTAGTTTCGAATGGTACCTGGCAAATCCTGACTTCTGCACATGCAGATAATAAACCGGGAGGTTCAGCCGCAGGGCGATCTTTCCTCCGCCACTGAACCATGCTGTTGTCTGGTTCAGGAACAGGTTCCAGACCTGGATTTCGCCCATGGCCGGGGTCTGGTCTGCAACCAAAAGCAGGGCGGTTCGGATTTCTCCTTCTCTGAGTTTGGCAAAGATGCGATGGGTATCCTTCATGGCGATCAGTTCAACTCCGTCTCCAGTGCGGAGCTGTGTCATGGTCTGGTCAGCAATTGGATTTGACTGGGGTTTATAAACTGCCAATGCTCTGAATCCGCACCTCAGCAGAATCGAATTGAAGTATTCCCAGTTGCCCATGTGTCCGGCCATAACAACAGCATGCTGGCTGTCATCCTGAGGGTCGGCCCCGGGTATTGAATCATCAAATGTCATCTGCCGATCCATTTTCCTGAAATCAAGTCGCAACAGCAGGATGTTCTCCCATACCATTTCTGAGAGATGGCGGTAGTATCGACGGGCAATATCCAGTTTATCTTTTTTGCTTTTCCCGGGAAACGAACGCTCTATGTTTTGGGTTACCACCCTGAGTCTGTATTGAATTAACCGGTGGAGTACCCATGCGAGGAAGAGCGAAAAACCCTGCATGACCGGTCGCGGTAGCCACGACAAAGCGGTCAGCAGGGTTTTTAGCAGGTATGAAGTAACTCTAATAAACACGAAGGTGCCGCTTATCTCCGGATCAGTTCTCTGGCCCGGCTTCCATAGCCTCCATCGACATCCAGTTCACCATAATTTTTAAGGGTACTGTTTCTGCCCTGAAGATCATATTGCCAATAGGGATTGTACATCTCTCCGCGTGCATCAGAATGCAGTAGAAGGTATTCAGTCCCTACCAGGTGGGGGTTATAGAAGACAAAGCGTTTATTCATCTGGTCTTCAATCCGGTAGTAGTGCCAGATGATATAGGGTAAGGAGCTGGGTTCATGCTTGCTGTCGACCACATCATTGGGTGGACCATAACGCAACCAGATGCGCCCCTGGTCCGTTTCATGTCCTGGCTTGATCTTGGTCTTGTAAGCATCATTCACTTGCAGAACCTGTGTGCGGTATGCGAGCCATTCTGATTCGGGATCTACTTCATTTCTGGTTTTCCAGAAATTGAACAAGAACTTCTGCATCTTTTCCCGGTCGTTGCTCTCAGAGATGTTACGGGCAAATTGTTTTTCCAGCATATTGCTGATCGGAACCAGACTGCCTACATAAAACTTGAGAGAATCCATATCTGTTATTCTTTCGGCAAAGGTAGCTGTCACATCTACGCTTGACAGATCGCTGAAATTGAGCGAAATACCCGGATTACTCCTGATGAAAAAGGTTTTATTCATTCCGATCAGGTCGTTGTTGCGGTCGCGCACCTCCACCACAAGGTTGTAATTCCCTGAAGGCAGGGTAGTGATGGGCAGACTCCCCAGGAGGGGATTGATGTCAGAAGCTTTCTGCCGCTGGAATCGCGAAAAATCAGTCAGTGAGAAGTTGGTCTCGAACGATTCGATGTAGTACCGGTACAGAAAATCCTCCCCTGCCCCCAGTTTTTGGGCTGCATGATAGGTCTCAATATAAAAAGTCATGGTGCCGATTGAGGCCGGAAAAAAGTCACTTACCAAAGGCACCAGGTCATACCCGCTCTTGCTGAGGATGTTTTCCTTCTCGGTGGCCCTGTATGATTCGATGAACTGAAAGTCTGAAAACCTGAAATTCATCTTGTCAAATTCAAGAGCCAGGGTCTCTCCATGCTCCAGAGCAGGGATGATTGAATTCTTATCCTTCAAAACCAGGTCGAGCTGGTAAACACCGTACGGTAGCGGGATCCTTTGCAGATCAATGAAATGGGGAATAATGCCGGTGGTGTCGTCGAGTTCACTGCTCATGAGATTGTACTTGCGGAAATCCACAATTTTCTCATCCTTTTTGAACAGCAAAGTAACTTCAACAGTGGCTTGAAATTTCCCGTTCCTGATCTTGACGTATTCAGCGGTGGGGCCAAATACTTTCAGATAGGTTTCAACGAATGGCCCTTCAGATG
>CAYGOU010000158.1:0-7393 GCA_964351455.1 uncultured Porphyromonadaceae bacterium | reverse complement strand
CCAGCGATCCCGAAGATGCCAACGCCTCACTTCAGGTGAGGTGGGATTTTGAATCTGATGGCACCTGGGATACAGAATACAGCATCATCAAGGTGGTGAAGCACAAATATGCCATTGCCGGAACCTACCAGGTAACCCTTGAGGTGATCGACAGCGGGGGACTGACAGGGCAGGCTACCAAGACCGTTACCGTGGAGGGAACCAACCTGCCACCAACAGAGCCCGCCAGTCCTGATCCGCAGCACCAGTCTGTCGACCGGTCGACGGCCTGCATTCTATCCTGGATCTGTACGGACCCTGAATCGGACAAACTGCTTTTCGACGTCTATTTCGGAACAACGGAGAATCCTGCCAAAGTGGCCTCAGGAATTGAAAGCCTGACCTGGCAATGTAATCCCCTTCAGTACAATACAACCTATTACTGGAGGATCGTGGCCAAGGATTCTTATAATCCCGAGGTAAGCTCACCTGTGTGGACATTTACCACCGACACCCCGGTCAATGAGATGGGGTCGTTCACCGACATCCGCGACAGCCGGGTTTATAAGACCGTCAAGATTCTCGATAAGATCTGGATGGCCGAAAACCTCAATGTGGGCACCATGATCCATTCCAGTACCGGTGGAGACAATGGCGACGGGTACCAGCGCAACAACGGCAAGGCCGAGAAGTACTGTTACCGCAATGAGCCGGCCAACTGCGACCTTTACGGAGGTTTGTACCAATGGGATGAAGCCATGAACTACTTCTATGCAGAAGGTGCAACCGGGATTTGTCCTCCCGGCTGGCATATGCCCACCTCCGCCGAATGGAACGAGCTGATCAACTATTACAAGGAGCAGCAGATCGGACCGGCAGAGGCACTGAGGCTGGGCAGTCGCTCGGGATTTCAGGCCCTCTATTCAGGTTACCTGATCTTTGCCGAAAGAAAGTTCTACGACATCAACCAGGCGGGTTACTTCTGGAGTTCAACTCCCAATCCCAACATCAACCATTTGGCTATGGGCCGTTCGCTCTTCGTCGGTAATCCCGACTTCAAGGAGGATACCTTTCAGAAGGTAAGCGGACTGCCGGTCAGGTGCATTAAAGATTACTGACCTCACCCCCTGACCCCCTCTCCCAGGGGAGAGGGGGCGGTGCTAATAGCGATAATTAACCAGTAACCAGCAACCAGCAACCAATGAAGCTGATTCTCGCCATCACCGGTGCCTCGGGGTCGATCTACGCGCGGATCGCGCTGGAGCGCCTGCGGGCCCTGATTGATCGCTTTGAAGAGGTTGCGGTGATCGTCTCGAAAACTGCTGAGGAGGTATGGAGGCATGAGTTGCCGGGTATACCCCTGAACACGGAACCATTCCGGCGCTTTGATCCCGGTAGTTTTTTTGCACCGGTTGCCAGCGGGTCGGCAGGGTACGAGGCGATGATCGTGATACCCTGTTCGATGGGCACCCTTGGACGTATTGCTCACGGAACCTCCGATGACCTCATCGCCCGGGCGGCCGATGTGATGCTGAAAGAGCGGCGCCGTCTGGTGGTGGTGCCCCGCGAGGCCCCCTACAACAGGATTCACCTGCAAAACATGCTGACCCTCACCGATGCCGGTGCGGTGATCTGTCCTGCTTCTCCCCATTTCTACCATCATCCCGGCACCCTGGAGGATCTCTGTGATACGGTGGTGGTCAGGGCTCTCCGGCTGGCCGGAATACCGGTTGAAGAGACCGGTTTCAAGGGATAAAAAAAAGCCGCTCCATTCAGAGCGGCTTTCTCATGAGAAAAAATACACGCCTATTGTTTATAAAACTTCTGGGTTGCAGTTTTTCCGTTTTCAAGAACGGCCTGGATGAAATAGAGTCCCGGATTCAATTCTCCTACCGAAACCTGGTTGCTATCCAGCAGGGTCTCTTTTACCACCTGTCCTGTCAGGTTGATGATTCTCACCTCTTTTACCCTTACGTCACCTCCAAAATAGATGTCGTGACTGGCAGGGTTGGGGTATACCATCAGGCTTTCGTAGGTGCGGATGGTCGGAATACCGGTGCTGGCCCAGTAAGAACCGCTCATTACGGGTGAACCGGCCAGCGGCATGAAATTGGGAGCGGTGAGGTTAAAGGGGTTGGTGATCTGGAGATCTCCAACGGCACCCATGAGCTGGTTTTTATGGGAAGCATCGTTGAACCATGCGGTTTCCTCTTCCAGGGTCCAGAGGTCGCTTGCCTTGACACCGAAGTTAGTGGTCATACCGGCGAGGATGGTGTTCTCAACCCTGAGCAGACCGCCCTGGGCGTTGGTAACAGAGGGACCCTCAATGTAGAGACCAACCGGGTATCCGGTGAAGATGGCGTTGAAAATGTTGATGCGGGTATTCCTTCTCAGGTGCATGGCCCGCAGGTAGTTTGAGTTGATTTCAGTTGCCGGGGTCACCAGGGGACCGAAGATGCTTACGTTGCTGAAGATGGGTTGGGAGATGGGTTCTTCACCGGATCCTGAACCATCGTTGTCAGCTTCAAAGCCGTTGCTTCCCGAGCCGGGATCGGCGATGTCGGGATCCCTCAGGGAAACTGCATACTGAACCATACCGCGATAACCGTAGTCGGTATCGAAGTCGTCGTCCCAACCGCGGAGGGCGATGAGGTACTTGGCATTAACGGTTCCTCCGAACCATTCGAATGAGTCGTCGCCGCAATAGGATACCTGGAGGTGACTGACAAAGGTGCCACTGCCCACGCCACCGAAGGTAATACCGTTGATCTCCTTATCGGGCTGAAAAGCGATTCCGGGGAATTCAACACGGATATAGGTGAGCACACCGGAGTTGTCGGCATCGTTGTCTCCGCCGTAGGTGGTTCTCGGACCTCCCTCGATCTGAGGACTGACCTTGTTAACGCGTGCCTTACCGGCGACGATGAGTCCACCCCAGTCGCCGTATGTACGGTCACCGGGAGCCTGGTTTGAGGTAAAAACGATGGGCTGTGCGAGGGTACCCTGGGCCATGATTTTGGCGCCGGGCTCAATGATGAGGGTGCCCTTGTTGGCCTTGTCACCCCGGATGATGGTGCCGGGCTGAATGGTAAGGGTAGTTCCGCTGGTTACATATACCCATCCGTTGAGCAGGTAAACCTGATCGTTGGTCCAGGTGGTGTTGACGCTGATGTCACCGGCATTTACCACCACGGTGGTAGCCGGGTACACAGTATTCTGGGGGTCGAAATTGGCCCATCCTGCGGTCCAGTCAATAGTTCCGAACGCACCACGGAAAGTTACGTGGTCAAAGAAGGGGTTGTCGATGCTGTTTTGACCGAAAGAGGAAACGGTCAGAACTGCGGTCACAAAAAGGGTTAGTAAACTTTTTTTCATAATTGAAATTGTTAATGATCTGATTTAGTGGCAAAATTAGCGAGCCGGCTCACCACAGGCTGCATCGGTTGAATTATGGTATTGTGAAGTTTTCCTTAAACAGCGGGGCGCTGCTTTAAGAAAAGGTTAACCCGAGGAATCCTTAATCTGAGGGTTCTAAAAAACATACGACAGGCCAACCTTGAACAACTGGCCGGGCTGGTATTGACGGGTTATCTGTTCTCTTGTGACCACACCGTCTCCAATCCCATCCCCATCAACATCCTTGTTGAAATCCTCGAATTGTTTATAGAGGATGGCATCGTTCATCAGGTTCCGAACCCCTCCTTTGAAGGTGAGTTTGGGCGTGATTCTCCAGTCGAGGGTCAGGTCGAGTGAATTAAATGGCATCTCCCAGATGTGGGGATTGGTCAGATCTCCCACAAAGGCGATCCGTTCCCCGATTCTGTTGTACATCAGGCTGGCCGAAATTCCGGCATCCTCGTTCTGATAAAAGATGCCGGCATTGATGAGGTAGGGCGACTGTCCCTGAAGTTGTCTCACCGTATCCCGTTCTGTGGGATCATCATTGGTGATGGCACTTTTAATCAGCGAAGCGTTGATGACAAGGGTAATATCCTTGAAGAAGCGGATAAAGCCCTGCTGATCTTCCAGTCCTGCAAGTGTTTTTCTCACATCGAGCTCCACTCCGTAGCTTTCGGCTTCAACCGCATTAAAATATTTATAGTTCCATCCGGTGCCGAAATCCTTCAGGTGTGCCTCAATGGGGTTTTCGAACCTCTTATAGAAACCGCCAAAGGTGATCATTTCGCCCTGACTGGGGTACCATTCTAAACGGGCATCCAGGTTGCTTATGTAGGCGTTAAGCAGTGAGTCGTTTCCGTAGATGGATGCCTTCTCTTCGAAATCGTAAAAAGAGTAGGGGGCTATCTCACGGAACTCTGGTCTGTTCACGGTTTTTCCCCAGGCAATTCTGAATTGCAGTTCATCGGTGAAATGGGTGGTGAAGTTAACGGAAGGAAAAAGGTCGAGGTAGTCGTTTGAGATGTTCACCTCTTTACCATATTCATTATAGCCATCCAGCAGCTGCATGTTGTTTTCGATTCTAACACCGGCGTAGAGATCGAAGGTTTTACCCATGGGCAGGAGGATACCGAGGTAGCCGGCGTTGAGCCGGTTGCTGGCCTGGTATGAGTCAGAGAGGTTGGTTGATTCATCGATCTTAAATCCTCTTACAGAATTGATATGCTGGTCGTTGAATATGGTATCGATGTGGTTGAAAATGAGATCAGAAAACACTGCGGTTGTGTCAGCCGGAAGCCTTACCAGTCTGAAGTCGAACCGGCCGAAATTGGCGGCCACATACCCGATGTTTCGGGCCTGAAAGCGCCTGTCTTTTATTTCTGAATAAAATCCGGCCTTGATCTCCGGCAGGATCACTCCGAGGTTGAGTTTCTGGGTCAGATTGGCTGCGGCAACATATATGTTTTCGTCGTTTTCAAGGAAAAGGCGACCGAACTGGGTTGGATCGGCGTTGAAGTTGACACTGAGTGTAAAGGGTGCAGTCTCCGGGAGTTCTTCGTTGCGCATGCTTTTTACCCTTCGGATATCAGGCTGGTTTTTGTTGCCGAATGAATATCCCAGGGTCCAGTCGAGTTTGGTTTTCTCATTAAAGAAGGTGTGCTGTCCGCCCAGCTGCCCTGAGTAAATCGAACGGCTCTCGTATGCCATTTCATAAGAACGCTCGAGGCTTCCTCCGTAGAAGTTTTGTCCGTCGCGCAGAATGGTACGGGTGGCGCCCATCTGGTTGAAGAGGTTGCGGAATTCGATGCGCTGGTTGTTGCCAAAGATGAAGGTCCAGTTCATCAACCCACCGACCCGCACCTTTTCGCTGAACCGAAGGTCGTTGAAATGGTAGGCAAAGTTGGGCTGATCCTGGATGGTATCATAAGCCTGGTAGGCTGCCCTGAAGACCTCATCGGTTGAGAGAGACGAGCTGTAAGAAAGGGACGAAATGTTTGAGACTGAGAATTTACCCAGGGTGAATCTTTTCTTGTAACTGAGGCTGAAACTCTGGTCGGGTTTTGCCCTTACCCGTTCAGGGGTCCAGATTTTGCTGAATTGCTGTCCCAGCCTGACGATCTCCTCCTTGTCCTCGGCTGTGGAGTTGTTGGCCAGCTGTCTGAAATCTGTAGTAGCCGGAAAGTCAGAGGGAAGCGCGCGGGTGCCGTCGTCAAAACCGAGCCAGTCGTATTTACCGCCCTGGTAGGTATAAAAATCCCTGAAGGTGGTGTTGGGCTGATAAGATGCAGAGTAGGAGAGTGAGAGGCTGTTCTCATCCACCAGGGATTTTGATTTGATGTTGATCATGGCACCAGAGAAATCGGCGGGCAGTTCAGGTGCGGGAGTTTTGTATATGAGGATGTTGTCGATCAGGTCACTAGGGATGATGTCAAACGAAAAGGCGCGCTTATCGATTTCAGAGCTGGGGGTGGATGCTTCGTTGAGCCATACGTTGTTGTAGCGCTCAGTCAGTCCCCTTACAATGACAAACCTCCCGTCGCGGATGCTGACCCCCGGAACCCGGCGGATCACTTCAGATGCGTCTTTATCCTGCGACCTGGCGATCTGCTGGCTGCTGATCCCGTTCGCAGTGAGGTTACCCGCGCGGATGCCGGCGATGACCGACATCTCGGTGTTTGTGCGGCGCTGTGCGGTGACGGTCACCTCGTTGATGCTCATGGTGGCCGGCTTAAGCCTGATTTCAAGGTTGAGCGTGTCGCCCCTTTTCAGGGAGACCTGCTGGATCAGGTTGTCGTATGAGATGTAGAGAAACACCAGGTTGTAGGTTCCAGGTGCTATGTTTTTGATCTCGAAATTACCGTCGAGGTCGGTGATGGTACCCATCGTGGTGCCTTGGATGGCCACCTGGCATGCGATCAGGGTCTCCCCGTTGTTGTCATCCAGGACGGTGCCCCTGATGACCGCCTGCTGAGCTTTTGCGCTGACCAGCATGACAAACAGGAGGGTAACGGAGAGTAAAAAATGCTTCATTCCGGTTGATATTTCTGTGTTCAAATCCGATGCAAAAGAACAACCGGTAACTAACCTGATAATTAGGATGGTGTTAACAATATCTTAAGATTTACCTGATGCGTTGACTGCGGATCAGAACATTTTGCGTGCCCAGCCCAGGGCGGCAACACTCAGCTTCACCCCTCCGGTTTTCAGCAGGGTCTCAGCGCAGGCCTCAAGGGTGGCGCCGGTGGTCACGATGTCATCAACCAAAAGGAGATGCCGGTTCTCAAACTTTTTGGTCTCCCTGACGGTGAAAACCCCAGATACGTTGAGGTAACGGTCGTAGCGCGACTTGCGGGTCTGGGTGGAGGTTTTGCTGCTTCGCACCAGATTGCCGGCCACCACCGGCACCTGCATGGCCTCAGCCAGTCCCCGCGCGATCATTTCACTCTGGTTGTATCCCCGCTTCCGTTGTCGCCGGGGGTGGAGGGGTACCGGGACAATCACATCGGGAGTCTGGTACTGCACACAATGCCTGAGCTGGAAACCGTAGGCCTTTCCGAGGTCGATGCCGATGCGGGGTTGGTTCTGATATTTCAGCAGGTGCATTACCCGCTGGTAGCGTGATCCCTTCAGAAAATAGAACCAGGCGCTTGCCTGCTCGATCCATACCTTGCCCCAGAATGACTGAGCCAGTGGATTTCCGGGATCGAGATGAAATCTCGTAAGGGGCATTTTGGCCAGACACCCCAGACAAAGCGACTCCTCCCAGGGGTGGAGCACCCGGTTACAGGCGGCACAGAGACGGGGAAAGAGGAGGGAGAGGGGCACTTAAAACTTGTTACTTGTTACTGGTTGCTGGTTACTGGTTGCTGGTTACTGGTTACAGGTTGCAGGTTGCAGGTTGCAGGTTGCAGGTTGCAGGTTGCGGGTTGCAGGTTGCAGGTTCCCCCTCTCCCAAGGGAGAGGGGGTTAGGGGGTGAGGTGCGGGTTAAGTTTTCCATTTGGTCTCTACGTATTC
>CAYGOU010000157.1:0-7419 GCA_964351455.1 uncultured Porphyromonadaceae bacterium | reverse complement strand
GCTCAAGAGAACTCAGCCCCCCCTGACTTGAAAGGAGTTCCAGCAACATAGCATATTGTTTTCGGTTGCTGATGGTCACTACATCCCTGAAATTCTTGGCAGCTGCACGAATCAGGGAAATCCCCCCGATGTCAATCTTTTCGATAATATCTTCAGGTGTGCCTCCCAAAGCCACAGTCTCTTCAAATGGGTACAAATCCACCATCACCAGATCGATGGAGCTGATCCCAAATTGCTCCATTTCAGCAACATCCACCACATCCTCGCGCCGGGCCAAAATCCCTCCAAATATCTTTGGGTGAAGCGTTTTCACCCTGCCGCCCAAAATGCCCGGGTAACCCGTCAGCGCTTCAACCCTGGTCACGGTCAGTCCTGCTGACTCAATGAAATCAGCAGTTCCTCCTGTGCTGATCAGCTGAATACCCAGTGAATTGAGCTGCTCCAAAACCGGAATCAAACCATCCTTGTGGTAAACCGAAATCAATGCGGATTTTATCCTCTTTGGAAAGTTCATAGACATGGGCAAAGCGTTTGGCAAATGTATCAATATTAATGGGATGAATCAACTCAGGCCAGTCCGACAACCCCGAAAAGAATCCTCGCAACGGTAAAATAAATCAGCAGCCCCATAATGTCATTCGTGGTGGTAATGAAGGGTCCTGTGGCAAGAGCCGGATCGATCCGGTAGCGGTCGAGTAGCAAGGGCACCAGGGTCCCGAATGTGGATGCGAAAATGATGACCGCAAAAAGAGCCACGCTCACCGATAGAGTCACCAGCAGATTGGTGTTCATCAGCAGGTTAAATAGAAATATCAAAACCGATAGGATGATGCCATTGAGGGATGAAACCCCAAGTTCTCTCAGCAACCGCTTTCCGGTACCTTTTAGCTCAAGCGCATTGCTGGCAAGACCTTGCACCACAATCGAAGACGACTGAACCCCAACATTGCCGGCCATGGCCGCAATCAAAGGAAGAAAAAGGATCAGCCCGGTATAGGTTGCGAGCTGAGGCTCGAACAACCTGATGACCACAGCCCCGAGTACCCCCCCTACCAATCCGACCAGTAGCCAGGGTAACCTTGCCCTGGTCTGGAGCAAAATCCGGTCTGACGATTCAATATCTTCGGTAATACCGGATATCATCTGATAATCCTTTTCGGCCTCTTCACGAATAACATCCACCACATCGTCGATCGTGATCCGGCCCACCAGCCGGCCGATGCTGTCAATAACCGGTAAGGCCACCAGGTCGTACCGCTCCATCATACTGGCAACCTCCTCTGAGCTCATGTCGGTCTTCACCGACATGACATCGTAATTACAGATATCTCTGGCCTTATGCGAGGCCCGAGCGATCAGAAGGTTCTTAAGTGATAGGATTCCCTTGAATTTCTCATCCTCGTCAACCACATAAACAAAATAAACCTCGTCAACCTCTTCAACCTGCTTGCGTATCTGGCTGATGCACTGGTCTACAGTCCAATCCTCCTGAACCATGATGAACTCCTTGGCCATAAGTCCACCGGCCGAATCTTCATCGTAATGAAGAAGGTCAACAATGTCACCGGCCTGCTCAATGTCCTCCATCTTGGAGAGCACCTCCTCCTGCAGGTGGTCTTCAAGGTCGGCAAGAATGTCAGCCGCATCATCAGAATCCATGTAATCGAGGATATTCCTGGCAATCACCTCGCTCGAAAGTGACTTTAACAGGTTGATGCGCTCTTCATCCTCCATTTCAACCAGCACATCCGCCGCCTCCTCACCGTTCAGTAACCCGAATAAGTACTGAACGTCCTCTTCTTCAAGCTTTTCAAATAGATCGGCCAGGTCAGCCGGATGCAAATCCGACATGATCAGCCGGGCCTGGTTTTCATCCCTGTTCTGGACGATGCTGTGGAAGCCCTCAAAAAACTCCCTGGAAATTGAGACATTCTGGGCCATGGTAAAGTAAATTTTGGGTAAAACCGTGCCAAAATTAACAAATCCAACCGGTTCGGTCCCGAATTACCCTGTCGTTGACCGGGTAATGATGAGAAAATCTGTGTAATGAAGTTGCTCTGCCCTGAGACCACCCAGTCCTGTCGCTTCTGCTTTCTCGTTCCAGCATGATGATAAGGCATTCCTCAGGGTTTTCCGCCGCTGATTGAAGGCCATTTTCACCAGCCTGAAAAAGCCCTTAGGGTCCGGAACAGTTTCGTTTTCGTGATTCCTGACAAAACTGACCACTCCCGACTTGACCCTGGGGGGCGGCCTGAAAAGTTGTTCTGAAACAGTAAAGTGGTAACGTCTCAGGTAAAATGCACCCATCAGCACACTGAGGATGCCATATTCCCTGCTACCCGGTGGTGAAACCAGTCTCCTACCAACCTCCCGTTGAAACATGCCTACCACCTCTGTCACCAGATCCGGGTAATCCAGGATGTGGAAAAGGATCTGGCTGCTTATGTTGTAAGGGAAGTTCCCTATGATGCTTAGAGGCTGGTCAAAATGCGACCCGAGATCCATCTTCAGAAAATCCCCCTGCAGGATTCTGGGCTCGAGCTGCGGAAATTCGCGCAAAAGCCATGCTACCGATTCCCGGTCGATCTCTACCACCCAGAGGCGTTCGCCAAAGCGCTCGAGCAGGGGACGGGTTAAAATACCCATGCCCGGACCGATCTCGAGCACCGGACCGCTGCCGGTGGCTTCAAGCAGGTCAACAATGCGCTGAGCCGTGGGCTGATGGGTCAGAAAATGTTGCCCCAGAGCTTTTTTTGGTTTTACCTTTTCATTCATACCCGCTGAATTGATACATTTACCGGACAGGCAATCCGGCTAAAATTAGGCTTTTTGGCGTTAAACAGAACCATTTCAACCCTTCTAAAAATCCTGATCATATCAGGTTCTGCCATCTACCTGCTGATCCGTATCCTAAAATTCGGAAACTGGCCGGAAGCATGGGATCAGATGAGGCTTGCCCTCGAAGGGGATCCGCTCTGGTTGCTGGTCGCTGCAATGCTGCTGCTTCCGGTAAATTACGGGATCGAGGTTATCAAATGGAGATTGGCCGTAAAACCTGCTGAAACCATCTCTGCCGGCAAGTCCTTAACCGGAATACTTACTGGTCTTAGCATGTCGGTGCTGACCCCGAACCGCATCGGGGATATCGTCACACGCAATTTCGTATTGAAGCCAGGCAACCGGTTGGCAGGTTCAGCCCTCACCTCCATCAATTCTCTGGCTCAAACCATCGTTACCATCCTCTTTGGAATACCGGCCACCTTCATTTACCTGATGAACAGGTCGGGCAACCTGCCGGAAAAACTGAACTCCGGCCTGATCATCTATACTTCCGCAGCAACCCTGCTGTTATCTGTTGCTCTATTTCTATGGCTGCACATTCCTGTTGCCTGGCTCTCCCAAAAGAAACGGTTTCAATGGCTCGAAAAAGCTTCTCACCATTTGCAGTTGATGCCATTGACGCTGAAGATTATGCTTCTTTTGCTCTCTGCCCTGAAATATGGGGTCTATCTCCTTCAGTTCGCCCTTTTGCTGCAATTCGCGGGACTGCATCTGCCGATCCAGGAGGTGTTGATTGCAGTTTCGGTCATATACCTTATCCTGAACATGATACCCGTTCCCTCTCTGGGAGATTTCGGCGCCCGGGGTTCGGTCGCCCTGCTGATCCTTGAACCGTTGTCGGCCGGCATGCCAGCCATACTGACTGCCTCAATGGGAATCTGGTTCATTAACATTCTTGTACCGGCGGCAGCCGGACTGGTTTTAATGTCGAGAGTCAAGTTTTAATCTTTTGAACATTATGGATATTGTGCTCATTGTATTAGCCATTCTGCTCCTGCTCATAGGACTGGCGGGCTGCCTTGTTCCCATTCTGCCTGGCCCTCCGCTGAGCTATCTGGCACTCATATTGCTACATCTTACCGAAAACCATCACTTTACAGGAAAATTCCTGGTAACCTGGGCCATCATTGCAATAGCGGTTACGGTGATTGACAACCTGACCCCCATCTGGGGTACGCGAAAATTCGGAGGATCCAAACACGGAGCCTGGGGGGCCACCATTGGGCTCTTACTGGGACTGGTTTTCTTTCCTCCCCTCGGGATCATCATAGGGCCCTTTGCAGGTGCCGTAGTGGGAGAACTGATAAGAAACGAAAACCTTGACAAGGCAATAAAATCGGGCTTTGGATCCCTGCTCGGATTTTTGATTGGTACCGGAATGAAGCTGGTGGTTTCGGGTTTCATCATCTATTATTTCTTTAAGGAACTGGTCTCCTGACAATGAATGTTTTTGAAATCCAGGCGCTGTTGGTTCTGATCCTTTACGGATTGATGATCCTGTCGTTTTATGCGGGTTGGCAGAAAACAGAAAGCTTAAGTCTTACCCCACAAGAACCCTCGGTCAAGGTATCGGTGCTGATAGCCGTGCGTAATGAAGCCGCGAATCTCCACGGTATTTTTGGGGCACTTGAGCGGCAAGACTATCCGGATTCTTTATGGGAGGTTGTTTTCGTAGATGACCACTCTGATGACCGTTCAGCAGAATTGCTTCTTGAGTTTTGCCACAGGCATGAGAATGCCAGGCTGATCAGGCTGGATGGAATATCCGGGGGGAAAAAGCTGGCCCTGGAGGCAGGACAGCGGGTGGTTACGGGAGACCTAATCTTAATGACCGATGCCGACTGCATACCCGCAAGCACCTGGATCACCAGTATGGCAGGTTTTTTTAAGCTAACCAGTGCCGGACTGATCCTGGGTCCGGTCGACCTTGCACCTTCCGTTACCCTGACAGAGAAGCTTCAGCGAACTGAATTCATAAGCCTGATGGCAGCCAGCGCAGGTTCGTGCGGATTGGGCCACCCCATCATGGCGCATGGTCCAAACATGGCGGTGCCAACCCGAATTTACAGAGAATTCGCCGGGGATCTCAATGCCCGCTTTTCTTCAGGAGATGATGTCTTTTTTCTGGGCAGACTGAAAGGCGACTCCAATAACATCGTCCGGTTCAACCGCAGTCGTGACGCCCTTGTTAGCACGCGACCTGCAAAAAGCTTACTGGGTTTCTTTAGCCAGCGACGCCGGTGGGCCTCAAAGGCGCGCGGGTACAAGGATCCCGCCATGGTGGCGGCTACCCTGCTGGTTTTTATCACCAGCGTGCAATTGTTGACCACTGCGGTACTTGCTATCTTCGGTGCCGGTCAGTGGGGCTTCCTGCTGCTACTGATGACCATTAAACTACTGTCAGACTTGCCGCTTCTGTCCGCTGCCTTAGCCTTCTACCGGTTCGGTGCGGGATTGGCTTTTATTATGCCGCTGCAGGTGCTCTACCCGATTTACGTAAGCATAACCGGGTTGATCGCGCTGACCGGCAAGTTTGAATGGAAGGGAAGACGCGTAGGATAGCCAGACCGGTTAATTGCCCATCTCCGACATAAACTTGATACGGATCAGTCGTATGTCCTCCTCAGAATAATCATTCTCACCCAGTTGATGGAGAGCGTCTTCGATGGATTCGGTTTCTGCCTCCTCCCTGAAGTAATTGTAAATCTCCTCCTGATGGTCCCTGTCCATCACCTGGTTGATGAAGTATTCGATGTTGATCCGGGTTCCGCTGTTAACAATAGATTCGATTTCGCGAAGCAGTTCATCCATGTCGAGTCCTTTTGACTCGGCGATCATGTCAAGTGGCACCTTTCTGTCAATGCTCTGAATGATTGAAACCTTAAGACTCGATTTGTTTACCACTGACCTGACAATCATATCCTGAGGTCGCTCAATCTCTTTCTCCTTGACAAATTTCTGGATGAGGGTGAGGAATTCTGAACCATAGCGTTGTGCTTTACCCAATCCAACCCCGGTCATGTTTGCAAGCTCTTCATTGCGGATGGGGTAATAAATCGCCATGTCTTCCAGAGATGGGTCCTGAAATATCACGAAGGGCGGCAGGTTGAACTTTTTTGCCACTTTCTTTCTAAGGTCCTTCAACAGGCTGAAAAGCTCCGGATCGACCGCACCTGCCCCACTCCCTCTGGGGGCTTTCTGGTCATCGACCTCGTCGTAATTGTGATCTTCTGTCAGCATAAAGGTTTCAGGCTTTTCAAGAAATCGTTTTCCAGATTCAGTAAGCGTTAAAAGTCCATAGTTCTCAATATCCTTGGAGAGAAGTTGCGCCACCAGGGCCTGCCTGAGAACCATGTTCCAGAACCGCTCATCCTTCTCATTACCCTCCCCGAAGATCTCCAGATGGTGGTGCCGGTATGCCTTAATGGCTGAATTGACCTCTCCGCAAAGCACCTTTGCCACATGCTCGGCTTTGTGCCTCTCCCTGACATCAGAAACAGCCTGCAAGGCCAGCGCAATATAATCTTTTCCGTCAAATTGCGTTTTCGGATGATTGCAATTGTCGCAATTTTCACAATTTGTCGGATGATAATTCTCTCCGAAGTAGTGCAGCAGCATTTTTCTCCGGCAAATTGATGATTCAGCATAGGAAGCTGTTTCAAGTAAGAGGTGGCGACCGATCTCCTGCTCGGCAACCGGTTTTCCCTGCATGAATTTCTCAAGTTTCTGGATATCCTTGTAGCTGTAAAAGGCGATACAGTTTCCTTCGCCTCCATCCCTACCTGACCGGCCGGTCTCCTGATAATAGCCCTCCAGGCTCTTGGGCATGTCGTAATGGATCACAAATCTCACATCAGGCTTGTCAATTCCCATTCCAAAGGCTATGGTTGCCACGATCACCTCCGCCTCCTCCATAATGAACTTATCCTGATTGGTCGCCCGGGTATGGCCATCCATGCCGGCGTGGTAAGGCAGGGCCTTGATCCCGTTCACCGTCAGGGTGTTAGACAATTCTTCAACCTTTTTTCTCGATAGGCAATAAATAATGGCAGACTTGGATGAATTTTCTTTCAGGAGTTTGATGATCTGTCGCTCAGGGTCGTTCTTTGGTCTGACCTCATAATAAAGATTATGGCGGTTGAATGAGGATTTAAAAACCCGGGCTTCCAGAATACCAAGGTTCTTCTGAATGTCGCTCTGCACCTTGGGAGTGGCGGTGGCAGTAAGGGCCATGATAGGTGCCCTTCCTATTTGTTCGACCACGGGCCGGATTCTCCGGTATTCGGGACGGAAATCATGTCCCCATTCGGATATGCAATGGGCCTCGTCGACTGCGTAGAATGAAACTCCTACCCCTTTGAGAAAATCAACATAATCGAGCTTGTTGAGGGATTCAGGTGCCACATAGAGCAGCTTGGTCTTCCCGGAGGTCACATCCTGGAGCACCTGGTGGATCTGGGCCTTGCTCAGGGATGAATTCAGAAAATGAGCAATCCCATCCTCCATCGAGAAACTCCTCATAGAATCAACCTGGTTATTCATGAGGGCAATAAGCGGAGAGATGATGACCGCAGTTCC
>CAYGOU010000156.1:0-7452 GCA_964351455.1 uncultured Porphyromonadaceae bacterium | reverse complement strand
TTGGGATGCAGCATACGCTTGAACTCAAGATAGGAGTTCTTGACAACCAGCCAAACCCGGATGATTTTGATTCCTCCGCCTGTTGATCCTGCAGATCCCCCAAAAAACATGAGCATGAACAGTAGCATAACCAACAATGGGGTCCATTGCAGGTAATCATAGGTTGCAAAACCCGTGGTGGTCATGATAGAAACCACCTGAAACAGTGAGTTTCGAAATTTCGACTCCAGATCGCCATGATAGGTGAACATGAGGATTGTCGTAAAAACAACCGTGAACAATAGAATGAAACTCAGGTAAACCTTGAACTCCTCATTCTGCCATATCTTTTTGAAATTTCCTTTAAAGGCAAAATATGAAAGTGTGAAATTGGTGCCTGCAAGAAACATAAATACTATGATCACATATTGAATAAAGGGTGAATCCCATGCTGCAATGCTTGCCTGACGGGTTGAATAACCCCCTGTGGCCATGGTAGTTAATGAGTGACAAACCGAATCAAAAGCATCCATGCCTCCCAACAACAGCAGAAGAGTCTGCATCACGGTAAAAACCACATATATGGCCCAGAGTCTCTTAGCGGTACCGCCAATTCTGGGATGAAGCTTGTCAGGTGCTGGCCCTGGCACTTCAGCAATAAAGAGCTGGATCCCCCCAAAACCGAAAACCGGAAGGATGGCCAACGATAAAACGATGATTCCCATTCCACCAAGCCATTGGGTCATGCTTCTCCAGAACAGCAAACCATGGCTCAGGCTTTCTACGTCATTCAGAATGCTGGCACCGGTGGTCGTAAAACCTGACATGGTTTCGAAAAAAGCATCCGTGATGTTGGGAATTGCCCCCGTGAAAAGAAATGGAAGGGACCCAAAAACAGAAAAAACCACCCAGGCCAGCGAGACAATTATAAAGCCATCCCGCTTCCCCATATCCTTAGGGGCTTTGCGAAAGAAAAAGACTATCAGTCCGCCCGCAATGAAGGTTACAAGAGTTGCATAAAACAAATACCACAGATCCTGCTCCTTATAAATCAATGAAACGGGCACCATCAGCAGCATGCAGAGCGATTCGAGCAGGATCAGCCTGCCGAGCAGCAGCAGAATCAACCGGTAATTGATCATGGCTGACTATTTGAAAAATTTTTCGACCTTGGGTATGGCAGAGGGCATCGAAAACAAAATCACCCTGTCATTGGGTTTGATCTCTGTCGCCCCTCTGGCAATGAAACCGGTGCGATCGCGAATCACCCCGCCAATGATCGCCTGTTCCGGAAAATCCAGGTCCTTGAGTGGCGCTTTTACGATCCTGGTGCCAGGCTTGGCTATGATCTCAATCAACTCAGCTTCGGTCCCGGTCAGGCATTTAACCGAAGAAACCTGGGCATTCATGGTGAAGCCAAAGATATGACTGGCAGCTATAAATTTTTTGTTAATCATTGAATCGATCCCGATGTTCTCGGCCAACCTGATATATTCGACATTCTCAACCTCGGCGATGGTCTTCTTTACCTTCAGCTTCCGGGCTTGAAGGCAGGTCAGAATATTGGTTTCTGAATTTCCTGTCACCGCAATGAAGGCATCCATTTCTTTGATACCCTCTTCAATCAGCAGGTCAATCTCACTTCCGTTTCCCCGAATCACCATGGTATTGGCCAGCTCATCCGCAAGCCTGAAACTCTTGTCGCGATCAATTTCAATCAACTTGACGTTGCACCTGGTCTCAAGTTCCTTGGCAATTCTGGTTCCGATCCGGCTGCCGCCAATGATCATCACGTTGCGTATCGGAACATTAACCTTGCCTGAAAACTTCAGCAAACGCTGTAATCCTGCGTTGTTTGTGATCACATAAACCTTGTCGTTGAGCTGAAAGCGATCATGCCCTCTGGGAATGAGGGTACGGCCGTTACGGGTGATAGCCACGGCCCGGTAATCAAGGTCCGCCGACATCCGGCTCGCCTCCTCCAGGGTTTTGTTAAGTACAGGAGCTTGGTCATCCAGGCTCAAAACCACCAGTGAAAGCATCCCCCCGGAGAAATCTACTACCCCCCGGGTTCCGGATTGATTCAGCAATGCCACAACCTCCTCCGCAGCCAGCTGTTCGGGATAAATTAGAGAATCGATGCCGAGGCTTTGGAAAATCTCCCTGGTGGCATGGTGAAGGTATTCAGGTGTATCAATCCGCGCAATGGTCTTCTTTGCCCCTAGTTTCTTGCTCAGGATTGCACTGGTGATGTTCATCTCCTGGGTCGGCGTAACCGCAATGAAAAGATCGGATCCCTTTACCTGTGCATTTTGAAGAGTTTCGGGCGATACCGAAGAGCCATTGATGGTTATCACTTCAAGGTGTGAATCAAGATTATTAAGACGCTCAATATCGGTATCAATCACTACAATTTCATGACTCTCGATACTCAGTAGTTTGGCCAGATGAGTGCCAACCTCCCCTGCCCCAGCGATCACTATCTTCATACTCAAAGTTTTGAACCAAAAAGAAATACGGCCACCAATTTAATGAAACCTGCCGTTATAAGGCTGAAAAAAATGAAATAAAGATTACTCAGCCTCCTGCCTGTCAGGTACTCACCGAAGAAGAGCCAGCAAACATACCAGGCTGCAACCGTAATCAGACCAAAGTGATCGGGCGACCATGAACTGCCCGGCAGGGCCGCAACCTGCTCTGTGAGCCATAGAGCCTTTTGCATAAGGGGATCCAGGACCCACTCATTCAGACGGTAGCCTGTTTGAAACACCGATAGAAGGATGAAGGCGAGTCCCAGGTAAAAAATCAGAAGCCAGAGCGGCACCAGCACCAGGTTTCCGGCCAGAAAGAGAAGCGGAAACCGTTCGAAATAATGAATCAGCAAAGGGAAAAGGGCAATTTGCGCAGCAATCGAAATCAGCAGCGCCCTGACAGGCCAGGCCAGCAGTCGGTTTTTCGGCACCAGTCCGGCAAAACGGGGCATAAACCATAGAATGCCAAGCACCGCCAGGTAAGACAGGTGGGCACTGATCTGAAATATCACCCATTTATTGATCAGCAGATGTAGCAGAAAGGTCAGTATGATCACCTGAAAGGATTTCATTCTGATCCTGAAAAGCCTTCCTCCTTCATACACCGTAACCATTCCGGCCGCCCGGCATGCCGAGGCTCCCAATCCAGTCATACCCGTGTACAGCCACACCACCAGAAGCACAACAATTGAATGAACGGCTCTTCCGGGCCCGAATCCAGCTGCCTTTAGCAACCATGAAACAAGAGCGAAAATAATTCCAACGTGTAGTCCTGATACTGCCAGTATATGAGCAACCCCGGCCCTTATAAACTGATCCCGCTGCTCAGGCGCCAGTCCTGATTTGTCCCCAAGTGTCAGCGCCTTGATCACCTCCTGGTGAAGTGGCTGAATATGAAGATTTTGGATTGCCATCAGAAATCGAAGCCTGAATCGGTGCCAGATTAGCGTGGGATGATAGACTGGAGGTGATGCAACAAGTTCGGAATGTTGCTGCTTCAATCTCATTTCCGTCATGACCCCCATCGTCCGCCAATAGCGTGCCGGGTTGAATCCTCCCTCAAGAGTGCTGTCACGGATACGAGTCATTGTTATCTCCTTCCATCTCCACAACTCTCCGGGCTGCGGAATGGGTTTCTTAGCTGCATAAATCCATCCGACAGACCTGAACGGGACTGCCAGACTGAATTCATCCGACTCGATGCGTTTTACCATCAACCTCAACTGCAGTGTGTTCCCTTTGTATTCGCGGCATTCAAGCACCCGGGCGGTGACGGTGATTGGCTCCCCCTTCATAAATGGGTCTAGCTCAAGCCTGTCGGATCCGTATACCATTCCAGCCAAAAGCGGTAATACGAATACATGAATCCCTGAACTCCCATGAACTCTGAAAAATACCAGACACATAAAAACAACTACAGGAAAACCCAGTGCAAAAACAACGGATAGTTGCATGAGCAATCCCGAAACCAGTCCCAGAACAAAAAACCCGGAGAAGAATAGAAACGCTCTCGACATAAAAAATGCATCTACTCATTGAGAATAGATGCATTCTGTTGCCGAAAATGGAAAAAACGCTACTCAGCCTTTTCCCACGACTTGATCAGCTCATCAAGTGGCAAGCCGATAAAATCCATACTGACCCGGGCATCACCGGCCAACTCGTGATGGGGATACTGATCAACAAAACGCTGGTAGAGCGCTTTGGCCGTGTCGTACTGATTTAGCTGATTTTCATGAATGAACGCCTGCATAAATAGCGAATAGGGAGCTTTGGAGTGATCGGGATAACGGTTCAGCAGGAGCTGAAAAACCTCGATCGACCGGCCAGGCATTTTCAGGTTCATGGCGAGCTCAGCGGCTTTGAACAAAAACTCAGGACTGAGGGTATCCTCGGCATACAATTCTGCAAAATCCAAATAGGTATTCATCAGTTCTCCCGCTTTAAGCGAATTCAGCATGGTCACCGTATCTGCATAAATGAAGGGTTCAAGCTCCCCCATACGTTCAAGCAAACCCTGTCGCTCCCGGTCAACCTGGGTGCATGAGCTCAGCAACAAAACAATAATCAACAAAGGCCAGAAACCTCTTTTTTCCATAATATCTATATCATTTATTTGGGAATACCATTTTGTACGAGACATCAACATCTCCCCGGCTTATGTCACGCAGTTTCCCGCGAACCAGCCGTCGCTTTAGAGGCGACAGCCGCTCAGGAAAAAGAATCCCGTCGAGATGATCGTATTCGTGCTGAATGATCCTGGCGGCCATCCCGTCGTACCACTCCTCATGTGACTCAAACTGCTCGTCAACATACCGGATCAGCAAACGCGACGGCCTCACAACCTCCTCATGAATCTTCGGAACACTCAGACATCCCTCCTGCAGTGCCACATCTTCACCCTCCTCCTCCAGAATATGGGCATTGATAAAAACTCTCCTGAAATCCTTTAATGAGGGATCGTCCTCGGCATAAATCCTGGCATCGACAATAAAGATTCTGACCGACTTCCCGATCTGCGGGGCGGCAAGTCCAACCCCCTCTGACGACTCCATGGTCTCGAACATATCAGCGATGAGCTGCTGCAATTCCGGATATTCAGGGGTGATATCTTCAGCCACCCTTTTAAGCACCGGGGATCCGTAGGCATAGATCGGAAGGATCATGATCGGCTTTTCAGATTTCGTTGTTTTTCCATGTAAGATTCAAGCAGGATGATGGCACTCATGACATCGATCCGGCCCTTCTCCTGACGTTTCGTCTTCGGTACACCGGCGTCGAACATAGCCCTGGATGCCAGCGTTGAAGTAAATCTCTCGTCTTCCCAGTAAACAGGTATGGTGGGGAATTTGTTTTTCAAACCCTTGACAAAAGCCTGAGCATGCTGGGCAGATTCAGAGGGCTGATAGTTCATCTGGCGTGGAAAGCCCACAATGAAGGCCTCAACAGGCTCTTTCTCAAGGTACTTCTCAAGAAAAGAATAAAGATCATAGGTGGCAAGTGAAACCAGCGATTGGGCAATCCGCTGTCCAGGATCGGTAACGGCAAGTCCGCTCCGTTTTTGCCCGTAATCTATGCCGATCAATCTTGCCATAACCGACTGCAAAGATAGCAATTATCAGTCATGGCTCAATTATTCAAACATTGACATAAATAGTTATTTATGTACATCTTCTTTCTGAAACCTTTCTTATTTTTGTCAATTAACCAATCCCACAAGCAAATGAAAGACCTCAAGCCTCTTCTTCTGGATGTATTAAGGCAGCACAGCCAGGTTCACAAAAACATCGACCGTAAAAAAATGATTCAGGATGCGGTCGCAAACCAGGAAGCCATTGTGGCACAATCTGGTGCCCTCGCCACCTGGACCCCGCCCGAATCAACCGGCAGAAGTCCGAAAGACACCGTTGTGGTCAAAAGGACCCAGAGCCAGGATATGTTCGACTGGAGCTCTGCCAATAACATTCCGATCGAAGAGGAGACCTTCGACATGCTTTTCGATGAGGCCTTGCAATATGTCAAGAATTTGCCCTTTGTGTACGAGACAGACAGGGCCATCGGGGCCGACTCTTCTTATGCCCTTCCGGTAAAGGTGGTTACCTCCCACGCCCTTCACACCCTTTTCATCGACAACATGTTCAGGCCGGTACCCGGTGACCTTGACAGGAGCTGTTTCGCCGACAACGGATTTTACCTGATAGCACTGCCCTATCATAAACTTCAGCATTCAAAGTACGCGAACAGGCTGCGTACCATGCCGGATGGAAAAACATCAGACCTTGTGGTAGCAATGGACATGGACCGGCGCATTGGCTTGGTTCTGGGATCTGCCTACATGGGCAGCATGAAAAAGATGCTTTTCACCGTGATGAATTACCTTTTGCCGGGAGTGGGCATCTTACCCCTGCATTGCTCAGCCAACGAAGGTTCGGATGGGAACTCTGCACTGCTGCTTGGACTTTCAGGCACTGGCAAAACAACCCTCTCGGCCGATGCATCAAGGGCCCTGCTGGGTGATGATGAGCATGGTTGGGGAGAAAAAGGAATTGCCAACTTCGAGAATGGCTGTTATGCCAAAATGATCGATATTAATCCGCTCAAGGAACCCGACATATATGATGCGGTCATGCATCACGACGACTACCTGAACCACGGTTCGATCATCGAGAATGCCATGATCTACCCAAACGGCGTTTTCGACTATTACGACGACCGCTTGACCCCCAACTCAAGGGCATCCTTTCCACTGAAATATCTTAAGAACATCAAAGAGTCCTCAACGGCAGGTCACCCTAAAACCATATTGTTTTTAACTGCAGATGCATACGGTGTGCTCCCCCCCGTTTCAAAACTTACCCGGTCGCAGGCCATGCTCTGGTTCCTGATGGGCTACACCTCGAAACTTGCCGGAACCGAAACAGGAGTCAAAGAACCCCAGGTAACCTTCTCAAGGTTCTTCGGCGCCCCCTTTATGCCCCTGAATCCCGACGTTTATGCCGGCATGCTCGGAAAAATGATGGACCAGCACCAGACCCAGGTCTTCCTGATCAATACCGGATGGAGCGGTGGTGCCTATGGCGTTGGTAAGCGGATCGATCTTCCCCTCACCCGAAGAATGGTCAATGCCGCCCTAAATGGAGAACTCGACAAGGTAAACTATGTCTCCGATCCCATATTCCATGTCAGCATTCCGGTCACCGTTGAGGGTGTTCCGTCGGAAATGCTCAGCCCGGTTAACACCTGGGCCGACAAGGATGCATACCTGCAGACTGCTCAAAAACTCGCGTCTCAATTCAGCGGCCATTTCGACAAGGCCTACGGAAACAAGAATCTTGGTGAGGAGATTGTAAGGGAATGCCCCGGCAAGTAAACCAGGACCTAAACCCCTGTAAAATGCAAAATCCCGGTCGCTTAGGCGGCCGGGATTTTTGCAACTTTAACC
>CAYGOU010000155.1:0-7461 GCA_964351455.1 uncultured Porphyromonadaceae bacterium | reverse complement strand
TAATGAATTAACCTGAAACCTTAAACCATAAACCTAAAACCGTAAACATTCCCTCCCCTCCTGCGTATAAAGGAAAAACTTAATCATAATGGCTACGATAACAATTAAAGGAAACCCGGTACACACCTCCGGTTCACTGCCCAAAGCGGGCGACATGCTGCCAAATTTCGAACTGATCAACAACGACCTCGGCAAGGTGACCCTCGATGATTTCAAGGGAGTGCGACTTGTGCTCAACATCTTTCCCAGTCTTGATACCGGCATCTGCGCCAGCTCGGTTCGCAACTTCAACAAAATGATCGCCTCCTACCCCAACACCAAAGTGCTCTGCATTTCAAGGGACCTTCCCTTCGCTCAGAAAAGATTCTGCGGCACCGAAGGCATTGAAAACGCCATCACCCTTTCAGACTTTGCCACCCACCAGTTCGGAAAGAGCTATGGCGTGGAGATGATCGACGGTCCTTTTGCCCACCTCCTCTCGCGCGCCGTCATCGTCGCCGACGAAAACGGAAAGGTGATCTATACCGAACAGGTGCCCGAAATCGCCCAGGAACCCGACTACGACAAGGCCCTCGCGGTTCTTTAGGAAGTTGAAAAGGTTGAAAATGATAAACAGGTTTGATGACCAAATATTTGACACAAACCCCGGCGGTTTCAACCAAACCCTTCGAAATCGCACCTCAGGCCGATTGCCTGGTTGATTTCAAATCATCCCCTCAATATTTTATAGCATGAAAAGACTATTGCCCCTGGTCCTTCTCGTTTTTATGGCCACCATTGTTATTCTTTTCACAACCACCCGGGTAGCACCCGAAAGGCTTGCTAATTATGAAACCATTCAGAAAGTCCCGCCTGGTATCTGTCCTCCCTATTACCTGCTGACCGACGCCGGCGACACCATCAATCCGTTGAGCGGAAAGAACAGCGATCAGCCCTATTCGCCCCGCCAAACCTGCGGAAAATGCCACGACTACGAAAAAATAACCCAGGGCTACCATTTCCAGCAGGGCAAGGACGAATCTCCAGATCCAGGTATGGCAGCCAGGGCTCAATGGGTCAGCTCACCCGGAAATTACGGGGGTCCCTGGTGCTCCCCTCACCCTCTCTACAATTACCTCTCGCCAAAAGAGAATGAAAGCGAAAAAACCATCGATATGACCTCCTATACCTTCGTCAAAAGCTGCGGGGTTTGTCACCCCGGGGGAGGGTCGCTGGAGTTTGACCGCAACGGACTTCGCTATGACCGGGTCTTGGCTGATACCTCTTATGGGTTCGCAGATGGAGGAATAAACGATCTGGATGGAGATTACTATAAAGCCAAATGGCAGGCCAGCGGCATCATCGAAGCCGACTGTTTTCTCTGCCACATGCCGGCATACAATTACAGCGCCCGCAATAAACAGATCGAAAACCTCAACTACAGGTGGGCCGGAACCGTGGGAGCAGGACTGGCAAAGGCCGAAGGTTTTGTTGCAAACGGAGAGACCGTGAAACTCACCTGGCAGTCGCAAATGTTCAATGCAAAGGGACAGGTAGAACCCCATGTGGTGAGGTCGCCCCGAAACGAAGCCTGTCTGAATTGTCATGCCAAACCGGGCTGGAAAAAGCGGGGAGCCAACTTCTCAGAACATACCGATGTCCATATCCGGGCCGGCGTTCGGTGTGTCGACTGCCACCCAGCCGGCAACTCAGCCACCCACGATGCCATCCGGGGGAAAGAGGTGCACCAGTTCGGCAAAGGCGATGACCCATCGGGCTTTGTCAGAAATGACCTCGATAATACCATGCGAAGCTGCAACGACTGCCATACCACCGGATACATGGGATCACCCCTGGCCAAACATGCCTGGCTGCCACCCCTGCACCTCGATAAGATGTCGTGCCAGAGCTGCCACATAGCACAGAGAAATGTCAAATCCGTTCATTATGCTGCCAGCGAAGTATTCAATCCCGGTACCAGAATCCCTACCCTGAAACAGATATGGACCTTCTACGGTCCTGATATGCAGTATTGGAACCACTACGGCCAGCTGTCGGTGATGAAATTCGACGACAAACCCATTGACCCCTTCCATCCCGAATACATCCGCTATAAAGGGGTCAT
Organism: uncultured Porphyromonadaceae bacterium; assembly: GCA_964351455.1. Classification (GTDB taxonomy): domain Bacteria; phylum Bacteroidota; class Bacteroidia; order Bacteroidales; family UBA12481; genus JAGHDB01. Next base: position 5,357 of record CAYGOU010000155.1, on the reverse strand, counting down.
ACATCCCGCCAACCGGGTGCACACCTCCTGGCCCGGAATAGAGGTTGAAGGCAAACCGGGACTGATGCAGCCCCGAATGGCTCATGTTCACGACATGTGGATGAAGTTCAAGGCAAACCCTGAATCCTATCCCGAGCTGAAGAAAATTGCCGATCACAACGGCGACCAGATTGATGAGATCAACCTTCCGGAGGAGATTGACGCCATCATAACTTCACTTTCACAATACCTCAGCGATATCCAATATCCCATCGAAGGAAAGAGGGTGGTCTGGGTGTACAACAACCGGGTTTATTCATCCGGTGATGCCTATACCGAAATCGGTATCGAAAACTGGCAAGCCTCTCCATACGGCAACGTGCATACCTACAACCACGACATCCAGCCTGCCAGGGGGGCACTCGGAGCAGGGGGCTGCACCGATTGCCACAGCATCCAGTCCGGATTTTTCACCCGGGCCATCCTGATGACCCCCTTTGGTGAAGATGCCCAACCTATTACCCAGCCACAATATAAAATACTCGAAATGTCAGGGTTCCGGGTTTATACCGGACTGATCCGCGAAACCTACCTCAAGCCCCTGATCTATTTCGCCATGATCCTCCTGATGGCTGTCGGGATGGCCCTGCTGATTCGTAAATGGCTCAAAAAACAATCGCTCTTCAAAAACTACTACCGCCTGATACCATTGACTGCCAGCATCCTTTTCCTGCTCTTTTTCGCTTGTGTGCTTTGGATCAACCCGGCAATGGGCACATACATACTCCCCACCCGCTTTGCCCTCGATGCGCTGCACTTCTGGGTGGCCCTGGTGATCCTGGCAGGAACACTGCTCACCTTCAGCCTGCCCATCCTGGTGGCTAACAATGAGAAAGTGACCTTGAGACTATTGCTCAAATCCTCGCCACTCTCTGTCTGGTACCTGGCCGGTTTCATCCTGGCCCTGATTTCAGGGGCCGTCATGCTCACAGAACTGGGCTGGATCTTCTATACCCTCTTCGACCTGGCCCTTCTTTGGTGCCTGCTCGTTGCCATACTCAATTTACTAAAGGTCCCCAAAACCCACCTAAATCCGTAAACCCCAAACCCTTACCCCTTACCCCTTAGCCTTTGCCTTAGCCTTTGCCATAATTTCTACAGGCCTCTTTCTTCTTTCTTGATTTGTTTCGTATTTTTGCGAAATAAGAAACATAACAATGAGCACCACCCTCATCACCCCCTGCCAGAAGAAAACCGCCCGCTTCGCCCGGGCCCTCGGCCATCCGGTGCGGGTTTACATCATGGAGCTGCTCTCAAACCAGTCGTGCTGCTTCAGCGGCGACCTGGCCGAAGAGCTCCCCATCGCCCGTTCAACCCTTTCGCAGCACCTTAAAGAGCTGAAAGAGGCAGGACTCATACAGGGTACCATCGAATACCCCAAGATCCGCTATTGTGTCAACCGCGAAAACTGGGAGGAGGCCAGGCGACTCTTCGGAAAACTATTCTCCGAGCTCAAAATCGAAACAACCTGTGACCCCTTGCCCGGGACTTCAGCCCCGGGCAACTAGAAAACCCGGCATAAAAACATCAAATTGCACCATCAATAACCCGGGCTTCAGCCCGGGGCCCAACCCCCCCCACCCATGGAAATAAAAATCTTAGGAACCGGCTGCGCCAAATGTGCCGCCCTCGAAAAAGCGACCCGCGAGGTGGTTGCAGAACTAAACCTCGATGCCAACGTTGCAAAGGTTGACGACATCATGGAAATCATGACCTACGGCATCATGACCACCCCGGCCCTCGTGGTCGATGGCAAGGTGGTCGTAAAGGGACGCGTGCCCTCAGCCAACGAAATCAAACAGTTTCTAACCCAATAAATCAATTCCAAATGAGCAAGACCAAACTCCTGCTGCCCGCCATCCTTTTAATGGCCGGCCTGCTTTTCTCAATGACCAGCCACACCCTGATGGCTGCCCAAAATGATCATGGCGACCCCCAGGTGAAAAAAAGCACCCCGGTCGAAGTCTACTACTTCCACCTCTCACGCCGCTGCATGACCTGCAATACGGTTGAGAAGGTTACCGAAGAGGCCGTAAAGGAGCTCTTTTCCGATGCCGTCGCAAAGGGTGAAGTGGTTTACCGGGCTGTCAATTTTGAAGATAAAGAGAACAAGGCGCTGATCAAAAAACTGAAGGTAGGCGGACAATCACTGCTCATAGTTCACGGCAAGGAGAAGGTCGATATCACCGATAAAGGCTTCCTGTACGCCGTTAAAGAACCGCAGAAACTCAAGGAGGAGATCAAAACCCGGATTGAAACCTTTTTGAAGGCCTCATGACCTGGCTGCAATCCATCCTTGAAAACTCGCAGTGGCCCGTACTTACGGCCTTCATCCTCGGCCTGATGACCGCCATCAGTCCCTGTCCCCTTGCCACAAACATCAGCGCCATTGCCTTCATCGGCAAGGATATCACCCAAAAGAACCGGGTGGTGCTCAAAGGACTGGTGTACACGCTGGGAAGGGCGTTTACCTATACGGTGATAGGACTGCTCTTTTTCTTCGGACTCGGAGAGGTAGGATTGTCGGGCTTCTTTCAGACATGGGGAGAGAAGGTGCTAGGGCCCATCCTCATCATCATCGGACTGTTCATGCTGGGGGTGCTGAAAATGAGCCTCCCAGGCATCGGCAAGCTTACCGAACGCATGGAGGGTCAGGCCGGTAAGGGCTACTGGGGTGCCTTTCTCATCGGAGTGGTCTTCGCCCTCGCCTTCTGTCCCTACAGCGGCGTCCTCTACTTCGTGATGCTTATCCCCATGACGGTCGCTTCGGCTCAGGGCCTTTACCTTCCTTTTGTGTTCGCCATCGCCACCGGCCTGCCGGTCATCCTCTTCGCCTGGATGATCGCCTACGCCGTGGGCTCCGTTGGTTCGATCTACAACAAAATCAAGGTGTTCGAACTCTGGTTCCGCCGAATCGTCGGCATCCTCTTCATCGCCACCGGCATTTACTTCATCCTTACAACCCTAATCCTGTAACCTCCTCACCCCCTGGCCCCCTCTCCCAGGGGAGAGGGGGAACAAGAAACAAGCAACCAGTAACCAGCAACCAGTAACAAGTAACTATGCTCCTACGCACCGAACTCAAATACCTCGCCTGGCTCATCGTCATCTTTCTGGCCATCTTCTTTCTTCCTGTCGGGAGTCCGGTTTTCCGTGAAGCGGTCGACGCAACCCTCGACCTGAGCAAATGGTATGCCCGCGAGCATGTGGTCATGTGCCTCCTGCCCGCCTTCATGATAGCCGGCGTCATCTCTGTCTTCGTGAGCCAGGGATCGGTGATCCGCTATTTCGGGGCCAAAGCCAAAAAGTGGGTCGCCTACACAGTGGCGGCCGTTTCAGGTACCATCCTCGCCGTCTGCTCCTGCACCATCCTGCCCCTCTTCAGCAGCATTCACAAACGGGGAGCGGGACTCGGACCGGCCATCGCATTTCTGTACAGCGGTCCTGCCATCAACATCCTGGCCATCATCCTGACCGCCAAGATACTGGGAGCCGAAATGGGCATCGCCCGGATCATCGGAGCCGTTGTCTTCAGCGTCGTCATCGGCCTCATCATGGCCCTCATCTACCGGAAGGAGGAGCGAGTAAAAGCCAAAGAACAACTCAACTTTCCCGAGATTCCCGAAAAAAGACCCATCAGCCATACCGCCCTCCATTTCTTCAGCCTGGTGCTCATCCTGGTCTTCGCCAACTGGGGCAAACCCTCTTCGGATGTGACCACAGGCATCTGGTTCTGGATATGGAGCAACAAATGGCTCATCACCGGATTCTTCAGCCTGGCCCTGGCCTTCTCGATGATCCGCGTCTTGAAGATATCCTGGTGGCAGGTCGCCCTGGTGACGCTGGCCACCCTGGCTTCGGCCCTGCTGACCGCTAATCCCATGATCCCCATGGTAATAGGCATCGCCGGGGTCAGCCTGGTTTCATTGCTGGATAAAGGGGATCTGGATAACCGCGAGTGGATCATCTCTTCGTGGGGCTTTACCAAACAGATCGTTCCCCTCCTCGCAATAGGAGTCGTTATTGCAGGATTTCTGCTGGGATCAACCCACGATGACACCGCCCTCCGGGGCATCGTTCCCAATGAATGGATCGCCGGCCTCGTCGGTGGCAACTCCCTGTTTTCAAACTTCTTCGCCTCCATCGTCGGGGCCTTCATGTATTTCGCCACCCTCACCGAAGTGCCCATCATTCAGGGACTGCTCAACGCCGGAATGGGAAAAGGACCAGCACTTGCCCTGCTCCTCGCCGGTCCGAGCCTCTCACTGCCCAATATGCTGGTGATCCGCGGCGTAATCGGAACTCAAAAAACTGTCGTGTATGTGGTGTTGGTGACCATTATGGCGACGGTGGCGGGGATTATTTATGGGTCGTTATGATTGTCTGATGTTGAGGAATGCAGGTTTACGGTTTTAGGTTTACAGATTTAGGTTAAGAATTAAGTGATATGTCTAAAGAGAAGGAGATCGTTAAGGATAAGTATGGGAAGATTGCTTCACAGGGTGGTGGTTGCGGCTGCGGTTGCAGTTGCGGCGATGAAGCCACCGAAGTTTACTCGGTTTTCAAGGATGACTATTCGGGTATAGAGGGATATTTGCCCGAAGCCGATCTCAGCCTGGGGTGCGGACTTCCGACCGAATATGCCGGTATCAGGGCCGGCCATACGGTGATCGACCTGGGGTCGGGTGCAGGAAATGATTGCTTCATCGCCCGGAGCCTGGTGGGTGAGGAGGGTGAGGTGATCGGAATCGACATGACCCCCGAAATGGTTGAAAAAGCACGTAACAACAACGCCAAACTGGGCTATACAAACGTGAAATTCAGACTCGGCGACATCGAAAACCTGCCGGTCACCGCCAATAAGGCCGATGTGGTCATCAGCAACTGCGTCATCAACCTGGTTCCCGACAAGCACATGGCTTTTCATGAGATCATCCGGGTGCTGAAGCCGGGCGGACATTTCTGCATCAGCGACGTCGTCACCGAAGGAGAAATGCCCCCTGTCCTGCTTGAGCAGGCCGAACTCTACGCCGGATGCGTAGCCGGAGCCCTGCCCGTTGAAAAATACCTCGACATCATCCTGAAAGCCGGATTCAAAAACATCCAGATCCACAAAAAGAAGCGGATCGAACTCCCCGACTCGCTGCTCAGTGAAATACTCACTCAACCCGAAGTCACTACCTTCAAAACCAGCGGTGTCGGACTCTTCAGCATCACCCTCACCGCCGAAAAACCCTCCTGCCTATGCTCCTGCTAATGAACTTCCTTTTGCCTTTTGCCCTTTGCCCTCTGCCTTTCCTTTTGCCCTCTGCCCCCTG
>CAYGOU010000154.1:0-7479 GCA_964351455.1 uncultured Porphyromonadaceae bacterium | reverse complement strand
CCATCGCTCAGCGATGGATAGCCATGGGGTCTGCGCCCGATTCTCCTGGTATAGAACAGGTTCTCATTGGCAAGGTCCCCGTCGCCCATCATCAGAGGCATGGTCAGAATGCTGCGGCCCTCTATGAAGAAGGGTCGCTTCTCAGCAAAGAAGGTCTCAAAAGCCGATAAATTAACCTCAGAAGGATCGGCTTCAACCTGTCCGAAGTCGGGATTAACCGAAAGGTCGAGGATAAAATTGTTGGTCAGTCCGATCTTGGCATCCACCCCGGCTGTATACTGGAAACTCCTGCCGTCGGCGGCATAGGGATTGGCTGCAACCTTTTCGAATCGTTCAGCCGAAGTCACCGTATAGGGCGTTACATCCACCTGCTTACGTGGCTTAATCCCCTCTATCCCGATCAGATCTCCGTACATGTGCACATAACCCGAAGCATCTCTGGGTATGGGTGACCAAAGCGACTGCTCATCCTTTCTGAATATACTCCTTAAAACCTCGATGCCCCAGGTCTGGCTCCCGGCATCACTAAACCTCAGCTGACTGAGCGGAATCCTCATTTCTGCCGTCCACCCCTTGTCATTCACATCAGTGCCAACGTACCAGACCGGATCCCAGGTTGGATCCTCAGTGCTGCCATCGTTTGAAACGATCCGGTCCATCTTGACCCCGCTTGCCGAAACCCAAAATCCAAAAGCAGTCCTCCGGTCGAAATAACTGTCGATATCAATGCCAACAAGGTCACCATCAAGATTATCCCTGCGTGTGATCCTTTGGTTGATGCTGTCGGGAGCCGTATCCCAGGCCCAGATGGCTACATAAATGTTGTTGTCGTCATAGAGAATGGCGAACTCCGTTTCTTGAGAGGGTTTTCTTCCCTCAAAAGGCTGAAACTGAACAAAATCACCTGCCTTTTGTGCCGTCAGCCAAAGCTCTTCATTGAGTCTGCCATCGATGAGCGGAATTTCTCCGGTCAGACGAGCGGCCTTGTAGGTTCTCTTGTTGGGGTTATCTGTCTCCGCGTAGGTCATCGCGGATGCAGCGATCAGCAAGCTGATCAGGATAAGCAATTTTCTCATGGTTCGATGTTACAGGTTAAACACACCTCTATGACGAAGTAGGTCGACATTTGTGACAGGAAAAAATGGATAATAGCGTTAACAATCGGTAAATGACCGCATCTCACCGGTGAACATCATTCTCGTGTGGGAAAACCCGACATTGACCATGGAACTGAGCTGCGACCGACACCTCTTGATTTATTGGGGGTGTGACTCATGCTGAAATCCAGCCGTCCCCCTTTCATAATCTGATCATGGGTCAAATAGTTCAGGTCATGCAGGCTGCCATTCAGTTTGGCCCTGTCGATGTATACTGCCTCTCCGTCGTTGTCGCTGGCATGGATCACAAACTCCTTTCCGTTTTCGAGGGTAATCACCGCTTCATCAAAGAGCGGTGACCCGATGACATACTCACCGGTACCCGGACACACAGGGTAAAAGCCCAGGGCGCTGAAGACGTACCAGGCCGAGGTCTGACCGTTGTCTTCATCCCCACAATAGCCATCAGGACCGCTGTGGTACATCCGGGTGAGCACCTCGCGGGCATGGTATTGCGCCTTCCAGGGTTCGCCGGCATAGTTGTAGAGGTAGATCATGTGTTGAATGGGTTGATTGCCATGGGCGTAATTCCCCATATTGGCGATCTGCATCTCGCGAATCTCGTGGATCGGGAAACCGTAATAGGAACAATCAAAATCCGGCGGCATCGAAAATACCGTATCCAGCATGCGGATGAAGGGGTCATTCCCACCCATAAGATCTATGAGTCCTTCGACATCGTGAAAGACCGACCAGGTATAGTGCAGACTGTTGCCCTCGGTAAAGGCATCACCCCACTTCAGGGGGTTGAAGGGCTCCTGAAAAGTGCCGTCCTGGTTCCTTCCCCGCATCAGATTGCTCGAAGGATCGAATACATTGCGGTAGTTCATGGCCCGACCTGCGTAAAGGTCGATTTCGGCAGGGTCCTTCTGCAGCTCGCGGGCCAACATCCAGATACAATAATCTGCATAGGCATACTCAAGGGTACGTGCTGTGTTCTCATGGATGCCCACGTCGTAGGGCACGTAACCGAGTTCATTGTAATATTGGGCACCGAGGCGGCCCACCGAGCCGACAAAGGGATGGCTCTGTCCGCTGTTCTTGACCATGGCCTCATACAGCACCTCAATGTCGTAACCCCGGATCCCCTTGAGCCAGGAGTCGGTAATCAGCGAAGCAGAATTTGATCCGATCATGCAGTTGCGGTGACCGGGACTGGCCCACTCGGGCAGCCAGCCGCTCTCGAGATAGGTGTTGACCAGTCCCTCCATGATCCGGGAATTCAGTTCCGGAAACAGGATGGTCAGCAGCGGAAACTGAGCCCTGAAGGTGTCCCAGAATCCGTTGTCGGTATACATGTATCCGGGGAGAACCTTGCCGTTGTAAGGACTGTAGTGCACCACCGCACCATCGGCATCGTACTCGAAGAACATGCGCGGAAACAGCATGGTACGGTAAAGACATGAGTAAAAGGTTCGCTGCTGGTCGAGGGTACCGCCCTTGATCCGGATCCGCCCCAGATGCTCGTTCCAGATGCCGTTGGCCTCATCGAGTACCGTTTCGAAATCCTTCTCCCCGATCTCCCGATCAAGGTTCATCAGGGCCTGTTCGGGACTTATAAATGAGGATGCTACCCTGACGGTGACCGCTTCGCCCCTGCCGGTTTTGAACGACAGCACGGCGCCCGTGTGGTCACCTTCGGCAAAATCAACCTCCTGCAGGATTTCACCCTCCTTCCATACCAATGCCGACTCAAAGGGTTTATCGAATCTCGCTATGAAATAATTGTGAAAATTCTCCGGAACGCCGCCGCGGTTGTTACGGCAGTAGCCGACCACCGTTTGCCGGTCAGGGAGGATGCGAACCATGGATCCCTGATTGAAGGCATCGATCAGGATGTGGGAGCTGTCGCTTTCAGGAAAGGTAAAGCGAAAGATGGCCGCCCTTTCGGTGGGGGTAACCTCAGCCGTGACGTCATAATCTGCAAGATACACCTGGTAATAGGATGGCTTGGCCACCTCCGACTTGTGTGAGAACCACGAGGCCCGCTCCTCCTCATCGATCCTGATCGCTCCCGTTTCGGCAAAAAGTGAAAAGGCGGCGTAATCGTTGATCCAGGGACTGGGCTGGTGGGTTTGCTTGATTCCCCTTATTTTATGTGCGTCGTAGGTGTAGGCCCAGCCGTTTCCCATCTTACCGGTCTGGGGCGACCAGAAATTCATGCCCCAGGGCAGCGCAATGGCGGGGTAGGTGTTGCCGTTCGAAAGCAGGTACTCAGAATCTGTACCCATGAGCGGATTGACCATGTCGACCAGGGAATCGGGAACCCTGACAGTATCATTAACGCTCGTGCAGCCAATTATACCGACCAGCATTAAGGAGTATACGAAGAATCCCGTCAACCTGAACGGTAACACGGGGGAGCGAAATGGTTTAAACATCATGGTTTGGCATTGATTTGAATGGATCGATAAAGATAGTGTTTCTGATTATGTCAGGCAGGGTTCTTTCAAGGGAGCGGAACCGGATGGTCAAGCCCTGAACTGACCGGAGGAGTGTTGGATTCGAACAAAATAACCCGGCAGTTGTTAGGCTATCTTAACAACATTCTCATTATGGCTGAGTTCAGTTCATTTACAGATTTCATGGATACTTTGAAGGCAAAGATGGCTGAGGTTTTTCATCTCAGGGCAGATCTGGATCAAATGAGCCTGAAACGAGGATTGCCGCCATTTGTAATGGATGAGATTATGTCGGTTAATCCGCTCTCGGTAGCCATCCCTGAAGAGTATGGAGGAAGAGGCGGAAAAATGCATGAGAACATTGCTTTACTGGAAGCTACCTCCTACGAATCCCTGGCGCTGTCGTTAACACTGGGAATAAACTCGGCCCTTTTTCTACAGCCGTTGAGTAAATATGGTCATCATGAAGTGAAGAAGCCGGTTTTTGAACGATTTCTGACACAAAGAAACATGGGGGGACTGATGATTACTGAGCCGGGCTATGGAAGCGATGCCCTCAGCATGCAGACTTCATATTCCGAAGAAGATGGGGAATATCTCATTAAGGGGAAGAAACACTGGGCCGGCCTCACTGGCCTGGCTGATTACTGGCTTCTAACAGCCAGGAAGAAAACGGCAACCGGGGAATTGCAGCGCGACATCGATTTCTTTGTTTGTGACGTTCAGAGTTCCGGACAGAAAATTGTAGTAGAGGAGCTGTTTGAGAATCTCGGCCTGTACATGATTCCGTATGGACGCAACCACATTGATGTCAGGGTTCCTGCTATTCATCGTCTCCAGCCACATACCACCGGCGTTAAAATGATGCTTGACCTGCTCCATCGCAGCCGGATGCAGTTTCCCGGACTGGGAGTCGGGTTCATTAAGCGGATGATGGATGAGGGAATTGCGCACTGCAATGAGCGGTTGGTTGGAGGAAAAAGCCTTTACCAATACGATCAGGTGCAGGAGCGGTTATCAAAACTGCAGGCATCCTATACGGTATGTCTGGCTATGTGCGCAAACAGCAGTGAAAAGGCCGGCATTGAATATGACCTCTCTGCAAATGGTCTCGAAGCCAATGCAGTTAAAAGTGTCGTGACTGATTTGATGCATGATGCTGCCCAATCGGCTTTGCAGTTGTTAGGGGCAAAAGCCTATAAACTCAACCATATCGTTGGAAGGGGAACCTCAGATAGCCGTCCTTTTCAGATATTCGAAGGTTCAAATGATATCCTTTACGCCCAAATATCCGAAAGCCTGGTTAAACTGATGAAAAGGGCAAAGGAGAATAACCTTTACCGGTTTTTAGAAGGTTTTCATCTCACCAGCCGGGTTGCGACTTACATCAAAGGATCCTTAAATTTTAATTTGGATTTTCAGATGCCCCAGCGCAAACTTGTTGAAATGGGAAAGCTCATCGCTCGCGTGATTTCGCTGAACCAGGTTCTGGAGCTGGCCGAAAAGGGATACAGGCAGGATATGATCTCATTAGGCGTAAATATGCTTCAGCAACAAATCTCAGCCCAATTATCAAGCTACCTTTTCACAAACAGGGATCAAGTAATCGAAGATTACAACGAAGGCGGTTCATGGTTTGATCTTTCTACCCGGTTGGTTCAGGTAAGATCCTTGTGAAGAACCATCCCTGCGGGCAGGTTTCTTTTTTCCGGACATCTCTCACAGCTAGCTGTGTGGCAGTTGAGGGATTATGTCTTTGACATGATCCTAGTGGGGGGGGCCTGCATCAATGAAAGAACCATCCCTGCGGGCTGGTTTCTTTTTTTCCGGACATCTCTCACAGCAAGCTGTGTGGCAGTCCGGAAAAAAAGAAACCCTGCCAAGCAGGGTCCTTTCATTGATGCGGAGAAAGAGGGATTCGAACCCCCGGTGCCCGTAAGGGCACAACGGTTTTCGAGACCGCCCCGTTCGACCACTCCGGCATTTCTCCGATGCCGCAAAAGTAAAAAAAATCGCCCATAGATTCATTTTGAAAAACCTTTGATGCAATTTTACCCCCTGCAAGAACAATGAATGAGATCAAACTTAAAATATCAAGTTTTCAGCACAAGAAGGCTACTTCTTGTGTTTGCACTTAGCCTTCTGACCACTTTTGCGATTCAAGGCCCGGTAAGCTCACAGACCAGCGTGCGCCTGGGATTGCTCAAGTACTCAGGAGGCGGCGACTGGTACGCCAACCCCACCTCCCTGCCCAACCTTATTCGTTTTTGCAATGAGCAAACAGGCTCCGGTATCGACCCCAAACCGGCAACCGTCGAACCGGGAAGCCGGGAATTGTTTGCCATTCCATTCGTGCATATGACCGGTCATGGTAACGTTGTCTTCTCTGACCAGGAGACCAAAAATCTTAGAAAATACCTGATTCACGGAGGCTTTCTGCATATCGACGACAATTACGGACTTGACCCCTACGTCAGGCGCGAAATGAAGAAAGTTTTTCCGGAGCTGGATTTCATTGAACTCCCGGCCAGCCACGAAATCTTTCGAAAGCCTTTTCTATTTGAAGAAGGTTTGCCCAAAATCCACGAACACGACAACAAAAGGGCTCAGGGATTCGGACTCCTCTACGAAGGGAGATTGGTTTGTTTTTATACTTACGAATCCGACCTGGGTGATGGCTGGGAAGACCCGGAAGTTCACAAGGACAGCGAAGAGACGCACCTGAAGGCTCTCAGGATGGGTGCTAACCTGGTTAACTACGCTTTCGGAAACTAAAGTGGTTACCCGGCAGAAAAAAAAAGAAATCCCGATGGACAGGCACATCGGGATTCTTTCGTTGATGAAATGGTTAAAGTATAAAGTATCATTCATCCTGATTGAGATCCTCCTCCGCGGCCTTCTTTGGGTACCGGCCCGACTTCTTCAATGCCTGACTGATGATCCACTCAAGATGACCGTTTGTGCTCCGGAATTCATCCGAAGCCCACCTCTCCAGGGCATCAAATATGCTTTGATCCAGGCGGAGCACAAAGGGTTTTTTCTTTCCACTCATGATTAATTATGCAGGGTACCGGCATTGATGATCGGTTGTGCCGATTCGTCTGAACAAAGCACCACCATCAGGTTGGTCACCATCGCAGCCTTCCGCTCATCATCAAGATCTATGATCCGCTTCTCTGATAACTGGGTGAGAGCCATCTCAACCATTCCGACCGCGCCCTCAACAATCTTGGCCCGGGCGGCAATGATGGCCTGAGCCTGCTGCCGCCTTAGCATCGCACTAGCTATTTCTGAAGCATAGGCGATGTAATTGATCCTCGCCTCAATAACACGAATTCCGGCCATCGCCAGCCGCTCCTTCAATTCAGCTGCAAGCTGGTCGTTGACCTCATCCACTCCCGACCGAAGGGTGATCTCAGCTTCCTCATCCTCAAAATTGTCATAGGGATAATGGCCCGCCAGCTTGCGAAGGGCAGCTTCACTTTGCACCACCACGAAATGCTCATATTCATCCACTTCAAAAGCGGCCTTGAAGGTATCTTCAACCTTCCACACCAGGATCTGTCCGATCATGATGGGATTGCCAACCTTGTCGTTAACCTTTATGGGCTGAGAATCGAAGTTCCGGGCCCGCAGAGAGATCTTCCTGCGGGTAAAGAAGGGATTAACCCAGAAAAACCCATTGCGCTTGATCGTTCCTGCGTATTTGCCGAACAAAACTAAAACAACGGATTCATTGGGATTCACCACCTGAAGTCCGAACAGGCAGAAAAAACTGATCACCCCAACCGGAATGTACAGCCATAGTGGCTCTTTAATGAAAACGACTGCCAGCACCGAGGCAGTCAACAGGATCAACCATACAAAGAAGAGGAGAAACCCGTTAGCAGCTTTAAAATCTATTTCTTTCATTTTAATAT
>CAYGOU010000153.1:0-7516 GCA_964351455.1 uncultured Porphyromonadaceae bacterium | reverse complement strand
GGAGACCTGCAGGAGCCGGATTCTTGTTTCGCGGAAATCAGCCAGACTTTTAAAAGCGACAGCAAAAAACCTGCGCATCGATACGATGGCCTTTCTCTCTTCTCTCACCCTGAGCACCCTGTTGAGATGCTCCCGGACAAGTTCAACCTGCTCGCTTACCAATGGAGGGGGCAGCAATTCACCTGTATTCAGGTGGTGCCGGATTTCGCGGAAGATCCAGGGTCTGCCAATAGCAGCTCGGCCAATCATGACACCGTCGACGCCGTAGCGGTCGAAAACCTCCCTCGCGCGCTGAGGTGTTGATATATCTCCGTTACCGATCACCGGTATCACCATGCGGGGGTTGTTCTTAACTTCGCCGATCAGGGTCCAGTCGGCCTCGCCCCGGTAAAGCTGCTCCCTGGTTCGTCCATGGATTGAAATGGCCCGGATACCGGTATCCTGCAGGCGCTCTGCCACCTGAACGATGTTACGGCTCTCCTGATCCCAGCCCAGCCGGGTCTTTACGGTAACGGGAAGGGCAATCGCCCTGACAATCTCCCGGGTCATCTTGATCATCATAGGTACGTCCCGCAGCATGCCGGCACCCGCACCCTTCAGCGCCACTTTTTTAACCGGGCACCCGAAATTCAGATCAATGATATCGGGCCTTTGCTCTGCAGCAATAATGGCCGATTCAACCATTGAGGCAATGCTCCGTCCATAAAGCTGGATCGCATAAGGATGTTCGCCCGGATCAATCTCGAGTTTGAGTACCGTTTTGCTAACCCCCCGGATCAACGCTTCAGAAGATACAAATTCTGAAAACATCAAATCCGCCCCAAACCGCTTGCAGAAAAAGCGGAAGGGAGGGTCGGTGACCTCCTCCATGGGCGCCAGTATCAGGGGCCTGTCTCTCAGAATAACGGATCCGATTTTCATGGGGAGGCAAAGGTAGGAAGAATCCTGGTTGCTGGTTGCTGGTTACTGGTTGCTGGTTACACCTCATTTTTCATAGATTTGTTGATTATTCTTCGAATGATCAGAATCACAGGTTTTTTCATTGTTCTGCTGTTCTTGTGTGGTGCCTTGCCACTCGCAGGACAGGTGCAGGATACGCTGCGGGCGGCAGCCGGAATGTTGCAGGTGCAGGATACGGCCCGGCCATCGAGCCTTTCATGGCCCGAATACCGTACCTTCACCGACCCGGTCGTTACGGAACCTGTCGAACCAAAATCCTTTTATGTCCAGTTGAAGAGCACCAGCTACTTCAAAAACAATGAGTACAAGAACGATTTTCTTGCCGGATACAGCCTTACAGGACTCTATTTTGAACCGGTGCTTGAATTCAACATTGACCGGAAAACATCCGTCAGGGTCGGTGCTCACCTGCTGAAGTATTTTGGCCGCGACCAGTTTGACAGGGTGCTTCCGGTGATCAGCATCCGTTACAATCCCAATCCCCACTTCTCGATGATTTTCGGAACCCTTTACGGAACGACCTCCCATGGTTTGCCTGAACCGGTTTATGATTTCGAGAAATACCTGACCGACAATTATGAAAATGGCATCCAGCTGCTATGGAACTATCCTGTTTTCAGGGGCGATGTATGGCTGAACTGGGAGCAATACATCAAGAACGGAGATCCTTTTCAGGAGATCTTCACGGCAGGGGCCAACACTGTAGTTGAAGCGTGGAACCGGGGAGGACTGCAACTCTCATTTCCCTTCGCCATCCTCTTTCGTCATACCGGCGGTGAGATCGACTCGACCAATCTTCCGGCTGGTACCCAGAGCAACATGATTTTGGGATTCAGGGCCGAATACAGCTTTGAAAGTCGTTTTCTGAAATCTGCCTGGTTTAATCAGCAGTGGATTGAGTTTTTCGAGGTGAATCCCGGTCAGCACATTACCGTCACCAGCGGAAGGGGCAACCATCTCAGAGCGGGATTTGAGACCAGGCTGGGTAGCTTTGAAGCGGGATACTGGTATTCAAATAATTACATTGCCCCGCACGGGATGCCGCTCTTCCAGTCGGTAAGCCTGAAGGATCCCGCCTTTTACATGCCGGTACGGGAGTTGCTGACCCTGAAATACGAACTTCATAAGCCACTTACCACCTTTCTCGATCTGGCCATCCGCATTGAGCCCTATTACCATTTCTATACCGGCAGAATGGACCACAGCTGGAGCATCTACCTGAAGCTCAATGAAAGGTTCTTTCTGGGTCGTCTAAGATAAAACCAAGGTTCTTCTAACGTGCTTTAACGGGTCCTTTGTAACTTTATATAATGGAATTCAAGGTATTCATGGTAAGACTGCTGGTCGCGATCCTCGCCGGTTCGCTGATCGGACTTGAGCGGCAGCTTCACAACAAAAGCGCCGGATTGCGCACCAACAGCCTTGTATCGCTCGGAGCAGCGATCTATGTTCTGCTGTCATTCGAACTCACCGCTGGAGGACAGGGTGACGTTACCCGCATCATTGGTCAGGTGGTGACCGGAGTGGGATTCCTTGGGGCCGGGGTAATTCTGCACCAGGGGGTTTCAGTGCAGGGACTCACCACCGCAGCCACAATCTGGTGCAGTGCAGCAATCGGTTGCCTGTCGGCTGCCGGATTTTTTGCTGAAGCCGCAATTAGCACCCTGGCCATAATCCTGGTTAACTTCCTCTACCGCAAGCTTGACGACTGGATCAGGAGAGACCGCAGGAAGAATGGTTCAGACCAGTTGAGCAGTGACGGGTGATCAATATTCGATTCGGCCGGGGTGTTTCAGCCAGGTTTTGAATTCTTCACCGGCTCCCAGGATTTTGATCTGTCTGAAAGGAATTGACCGGGCTTCGGGGGGAAGCGAAATCTCCAGGTAAAGAGAGGCGTCACGGAATCCGGCCTTTTCAGCGTCATTTCTGTCAGAAGCAAATACCACCCTCCCGACGCGGGCCCAGTATGCGGCACCAAGGCACATCGGACAGGGCTCGCAAGATGAGTAGAGGGTACACCCGAACAGTTCATGGGTACCCAAAACCTCGCCGGCTTTTCGGATGGCCTGCACCTCAGCGTGGGCGGTCGGGTCGTGATGAAGGGTGACTCGGTTCACTCCGGTTGAAATAACCTCGTTGTCTCTGACCACAAGCGCCCCAAAGGGTCCCCCTCCCATCATGGCGTTCTCACGTGCCAGCCTGATGGCCTCCGCAAGATGAATCCGGTCATTTTCTTCCATCGAAAAAGGTAAAGAATGAATAAAAGAAAGCAAAAAAAGCCACGCCGGCCTGGGTCTCCAGGGTGTCTTCATTCAGCATCGAAAGAAGTCCCACCAGTATAAACATCAGAAAGAAATAGGATCCCAGTCTTTTCTCCAATACCGGAGGAAGAATCAATGCGAGAAGAATCAGAATCATCCCTGAAATCCCGAAGGTTAACATGAAGGTGAGAAACTGGTTGTGGGTTCTCAGCCTCCAGTCGGGATGCAGTCGCGACTGCATCTCTTCATACTGCTTCTGAAAGGCCTGCTGAACATCCCCGGTTCCAACCCCCAGAACAGGGTTCTTACTGAAAATGGCCCATCCGGCCTTCAGGTACTCGAGGCGCTGGGTCACTGAGTGACCGCTTGGATTTCCCCCTTTCTGATAAACATCTATTTCCCAGATGATCTCGTAAATACGATTGCTGAAACGGTTTGGCTCGCGATACCTGCTGTTTGCATATCCCCTTTCGATCAAAAGGATATCTTCCTGATCGAGCCGGGTCACCCCGACAGAATCCTTCCGGTATCCCAGGGAGGTGAGGTAACGCCTGAGGGTATAACGTATCTCCTGGCCTTTTTTATCAAGACCATCATAATCATGGCTGCTCACCCTGTTCCAGGCATCGCGAAGCTCCGTCTCACAAATATAAAGGCCTACCAGATGCCCGTTTTCGAGTTGTGTATTAAGCGTGTCGTGCCAGTAAGGGTTTCCGTTTACCGTAACCCTGGCCGAATCCGTGAGATTATCATAAACCGTGTAGAACTGACTCACCTGTGTTGACAGATAGAGTGCAACCAGGAGGGGCGCTGTAACCAGTCCTACAACAAGAAACCATTTAAGCATCATATCACTTTGCTTGATGGTCCATCGCAGAGCCAGCAGCCAGCCGCCGAGAATCAGCACCACCAGTCCTGTTATCGATTTCAGCAGCAGCAAAAACCCGGTCATAAACAGTGCCGGCAGCAGGATAAGGATTCTCTGTCGTGTGCTCAGACCGCTTTCAAAGGCATAATAAAACAAAATAAAAACAGCAAGATCGATCAACAGGGCAAAACGTATGTGGCTGATGAATAGACTGGCATCCCTGTAACTGCTCATCTCATAGGGTACCCATCCCATGAGCACAAGGAGTCCGGCCAGGGCTGAAACCAATACCGCAACCACAAAGCCTCCCAGAAGGAAACGCTTCTCCCGCTCATCCATCGGCTCAATTGTACCCAGTACCAAGGGAAGAATCAGAAGAGGCAACTTGATTTTGATGTCATGCCAACCATAGGCAAGATCATGCGACCAAAGCAGTCCGGCCAGGTGCAAAAAAAAGAGGGTCAGGAATATCCAGATGGCCGGCCGGTTGCGGAACAGTTCCCACTTCTTCTTCCAGCCTCCCTCTGCGACCCACAGAATAAGCAGAAGGATCTGAGAAGCGCTGGCCACATATTTTGACAGGGGCAGCGAAACCAGCACCGCCAGAAGCAGCAACAGATATCCGGATCTGAAGCTGGGAGGCCACTTTAATAGGTCTCGAGGAAGGAATCGGAACATATCTTGCAAAAATAGGGTTTTCCACAGGCGGTTTTAATAAGTAGTCTGTTTTTGAACCACCTGGGGGAGACAAAACTACTTCTTTTGTAGAAAAATCGCATCATGCTATCTGTCGGCATCCTGGCCAGGACAGGCAAGTGGGCTGAATCACTTGAAAGAGTGCTTCCCGGAAAGGGTTTTTCCGTTTCAGGCTGGATTTCCCCTGAACCCATGCCGAACGGCGAGTTTGACGAGCTGATCGGCCGTTCGGCCCTGATCTGGATCCCTGAGATCCTTGACGACCGGATGGAGGCTGCAGCAAGGGTTATCCGGAAGTCGAAACACCTGCTCCTGGGATTTCCTGTGACCGCATTTGTTGAGGAGGCATTCACCCTCATGAAGCTCTCACATGAGGCCCAGGTAATGGTTCAGGTCGGTCACCACGAAAGGCATCATCCGGCCATCCGAAGCTGCATGCCCCTACTGAACCATCCCAGGGCGATATATCTTCAACATTATCTGACCACCCTGCCAGACCCATTTCTCTCTCCATATTTTCTTTATGAGATGGTTTCAGACCTGTCACTGGTGCTTCCACTGGTTCAGGCCTCTCTGAAAAAAATCAAGGCTCACGCCTGCCTCTCCCCCCAGCGAGATCCAGTCAGCGTGGATGTCAGAATCGAGTTTCACAACGGTGCGTTGGTAAGCCTGCTCTACAGAAGTCTCATGGAGAAAGCCCAACACCGGATAGAGATCATTCAGCCAGAATCGGTTCTTGAGATCCGGCTGCTTGAGGGAGAAAGCATCCTTCGCCTCCCTGGATTCATGCCCGGCGAAGAAGGAAGCAGCCGCCTGATATGGAACAGTCTCCGGCCAGGCGCCGAAATTACGGAACACGAAGATCCCCAGGTAGAAGAGCAGGTTTCAAGATGCATCTCCTTTCTGAACACCCTCCGGAAGGGACAAGGACCGCTCTCTCCTCTTGAAGACGGATTTCAGGCTCTGGAAATTGCCACCCAGGTACAGTCGCAAATCTGCCGTTATTAACATTTTGTAGTTGATAATCTTGTTGAGTTGGAAAATAATTGTATTTTTGCACTCCAATTCATTCGAGGCTTTCTCATGAATTGGTTTCCAGGATTTTAAATTAATGTTTGGATTACAGTGGACACCTTAAGTTACAAAACCATCTCGGCCAACAGCAACACCGTCACAAAAGAGTGGGTCATCGTGGATGCCACCAACGCAGTGCTTGGCCGTCTGTCAACCGCCGTTGCCATGATGCTGCGTGGCAAGCACCGTCCTGATTTCACCCCGCATGTTGACTGCGGTGACAACGTAATTGTCATCAACGCCGAAAAAGTCAGGATGACCGGAAAGAAATTTACCGACCGGGTTCATTTTACCCATTCAGGATATCCGGGAGGCGACCGTCATGTCACCCCCGCTGAAATGTTCAAAAAGAATCCTGCACGTCTGATCGAGCACGCTGTTAAAGGAATGCTTCCCAAAAACAAACTGGGCAGCAAGATTTACGGCAACCTCTACGTATATGCGGGCTCAGAGCATCCGCACCAGGGACAGCAGCCAAAATCAGTTGACATAAAAAGCATCAAATAACATTCATGGACATCATCAATACCATCGGAAGAAGGAAATCTGCGGTTGCCAGGATTTACATGAACGAAGGCAAAGGCCAGATACTCATCAATAAAAAGGAACTTAAGGAATACTTCCCCCTTGATACCCTTCAGTACATCGTAATGCAGCCGCTGAACCTCCTCGAAGCAGCCGGCCAGTTCGACATCCGGGCCAATCTCGACGGTGGTGGCATCAAAGGACAGGCAGAAGCGATGCGCCTGGCCATTGCACGCGCCTTGGTTGAGATCAATCCCGAAAACAAAAAGATTATGCGCGCCAACGGATTCCTTACCCGTGACCCGAGGGTGGTCGAAAGGAAGAAGCCCGGACAGCCCGGAGCCCGTAAGCGCTTCCAGTTCTCCAAACGTTAATCCTTACTTTCTCGAGAGCTTAGTTTAGTATCTAAACCAGGCAGGACTTCCCCATGGAACTACCGGCCGGTTGCTGAAACAGAAGGTAAACTAAATTTAATCAAATGCCCAGAACAAATTTTGAAGAATTGCTGGATGCCGGAGTGCATTTCGGTCATCTGAAACGCAAATGGAATCCAAGTATGGCTCCCTACATCTTCATGGAGAAGAACGGGATCCACATCATCGATCTGCACAAAACTGTCCAAAAGGTTGATGAGGCGGCCGAAGCGATGAAACGCATTGCCAAGTCGGGCCGCAAGGTTCTTTTCGTGGCCACCAAAAAGCAGGCCAAGGAAATCGTCGCCGAAAGGGTTCTCAGCACGGGAATGCCCTTCATCACCGAACGTTGGTCGGGAGGAATGCTCACCAACTTTCCGACCGTCAGAAAGGCGATCAAGAAGATGCAAACCATCGACCGTATGGCTACCGACGGAACCTTCGACCACATGTCAAAGCGTGAAAGACTGCAGGTATCCCGCCAGAGAGCCAAGCTTGAAAAACTCCTCGGTTCAATCAAGGAACTCACCCGTCTTCCCGCTGCCCTTTTTATCGTGGATGTCTCAAAAGAGCACATCGCCGTCAAAGAGGCCCAGAAACTGAATATCCCGGTCATAGGAATGGTTGACACCAATTCGGATCCCAACCCGATCGACTACCCGATTCCGGCCAACGATGACGCTTCCAAGTCTATTGCCCTGATCACCGATATCATGTGC
>CAYGOU010000152.1:0-7571 GCA_964351455.1 uncultured Porphyromonadaceae bacterium | reverse complement strand
GTATGACTGGGAGGAGGAGAATCTGTTCGCGGGAGTAAACGAATTCCGCTATTTCGACACCAAAAATCTCAAATACCAGTCAGAAAGAATCGAACAGATATTAACCCGTTCACAAGTCACGAACGTCTTTCTCTTTGCCGACCCGGTCAGATCCAATCTGTCATACCAGTTTTACGAAGACCTCAACGGACGGTTTTTCATCAAATGGGACGAAGCTCACGACTCCGACCTTGAAGCCGATTACGTCAAAGTGCATTTCACCATGCCATTCGATGGCCCCCTCACCGGAGGAGATTTCTATGTCTGGGGAGGAATGACCTCCTGGACCCTGTTGCCGGATGCAAAAATGGATTTCAACCCGGCAACACGAGCCTATGAGGCGAGCATCCTGCTCAAACAGGGATATTACAACTACCAGTACCGCTTCAAACCCGATGATGCCCCGGCCGACACCTCATTCAGTGAAGGAGACCACTTCCAGACTGAAAACGAATACACCATTCTGGTCTATTTTTCAGACATCCGCGAACGTTATGACAGACTGGTAGGACTCAGAATGATCAATTCGGCAGGAAAAACCTTGCGGTAAACCATTGGCAGATTCTGCTTAAATTTGCAGGGAGCTTTATAGATGAAACCTTTAACATTTATCTGGATTCTGGCAGGCATTCTTTTGACTCCCAAGCTCTTCGGACAGGGTGAAATTGCCGCTGAAGACCGCATCTTCTTTCGCAATGAGCGGACCTTTTCCGGAAACCTATACTCAAACGGCTGGTCGGCCAATTTTAGATATGCCTTCAGACAGGATGCCGCATCCAGTTTCATCCTTGATGCAGACTTCGCCACCCTGAAGCACCCAAAAGAGGTTCAAAGTCAGAGTATTTACCTGGCAGGATGGGGGCGACGCTTTGTGTTTGGTAAACTTAATGAGGTGGGACTCGTTCGCGCTGGAGCCGGGTACCAGAAAGAACTCTTCAGAAAATTCGACCAGGGGGGCATCTCCCTTCGCTATTTTGGCTCAGCCGGACTAACACTCGGAATGCTCAAGCCGATCTATTATTATCAGGTACTTGGCTTTAATCCGCTGACAAACCAGCCGGTGGTCAACGAAGGATCCCTATTCGACCCCGATTACATGCAAAGCACCTGGGACATCTACGACAAGCGATCCTTTTTCATCGGACTTGGAGAAACCACCTTTAATCCTGGTGTTTTTGCCCGAATAGGCCTGTGCTTTGAATACAGCAATGAAGATCAGCAGGTCAGGGCACTTGAGGGAGGAGTCCAGATGGAGGGTTTCCTCCGCAAAATGCCAATCCTGGCAAGTACAGAGAACAACAGATTCTTTATTTCACTTTATGCGGGCTACCGCTTCGGAAGAGTCGTTGACGCCAGGTTCAAACCCAGCCCGTTGTGACCCTATATTCATCCCACGTTTTTTTATCCTTTAAAAACATCTGAAATCCCTGCCAATACTATCAGTTGAAAATTAAAACCAAATTTTGCATTATTCTTTTTTTTTGTATTTTTAGACCCTATATTTGTTGGGAAAGCTACGCTATTTTTGAAATCAAAAGATTATGAAAAACAAACGATTACTCCTTGCATTTGCTCTTGTTTTTTCCTTTGGCCTAACGGCCTTTTCCCAGGTTAATACCAACCCCCGACCGGTTTTAACCAGTGGCGATGACAAAGTCGTTATGGATCTTGATCCTTTGAACGCAGCCAACTGGATCAGTGCCCGCCGGGTTAACCAGTATACCGGAACCATTGACATAGCCGATATAATGAGGGCTCAGGAACAAGTAAAAGCCCTGCAGAGAAAAGGGGGTAACTCCCTCAACATCACATGGCAGGAGAAAGGCCCGAACAATATTGGTGGCCGCACCCGCGCCTTCCTGATCGATAAGGATAACTCCAATGTCCTATATGCCGGTGGGGTCAGCGGTGGATTATGGAAATCCACCACCGCAGGAACCAGCTGGGCTAAGGTCAATTCTGCTGACGGAGAACTTTTTGAAAACCTCGCCGTCTCCTCCATCACCCAGGCATCCAATGGTGACCTCTATTTCGGAACCGGTGAAGGAATGGCCACGGTTCACGGTGACAATCAGAGCGCCCAGAATGGAATCCTCGGAATGGGAGTTTGGAAGTCTACCGATAACGGCAATAGTTTTTCTAAACTGACAGCAACATGGTCAAGCCCCGAAATAATGGAGGCTTTCACCTACGTCAACAATATGGCCGCAGATCCCACCAACGCCAACAGGGTTTACGCAGCAACCGCCAAAGGGCTCATGATGACCAACGACGGTGGTGCCAGCTGGGTCAATGCCATACCTGAAGACATCGGTGTTGCATGCAACGTTGAAGTAGCCAGCGACGGAACCGTAATCGCCTGTGTTTCAGCCATGGCCTATCTTTCTGCCAACGGAAACCCCGGAACCTTTACCCTGATTTCGGCTGAAAACGGACTGACCGACAAGAAAATCGACCACAAGGATGCCAGCAGGATGCAGTTCGCTTTCGCACCTTCCGATCCCAACTATGTATATGCCATGGTAGCCGGTATCACCCGCACCGGAACTACCATTTCAGGTTATCCCATAAAGAACCTGCTACAATCAAAAGACAAAGGACAAACCTGGTCGGTAATCGGCCCTGGTGGATCAAACTACTTCCAGCCTCTATCCACTACCGGCAACTTCGCCATTTGTCTCGCCGTTGACCCCTCCAATCCGGGATTCATCATCACCGGAGGACGCAACCTCTACAGCTGGTCATTTGCCACAGGATGGGAGCGAATCACAATCGAAGAACCTACCCTGATGCCCAACCGGGGTTTTTATGTTCACCGTGATCAGCATGAAGTAGCTTTCGACCCCAAAACCCCCAGCACTGTTTACGTTGCATCCAGCGGAGGTATTGCCGTCACCAACAATAAGGGCGTCACCTGGAGAAACCTTAACAGAAATTACAACGTCACCCAGTTCCTGTCAGTGGCCTACACACCCACCGGGGAACTGCTCGGAGGTACCGTTGACAACGGAGTCCTTTACATCGACTTCAAAGGGAACGATCCCATGTACGCCCAGTGGTGGGGAGGAGCCGTATTCTCCTCGTTCCTAAGTTTCATGCATGGAGGCGAATGCGAAATCTCTACCCTCGACCCAAGCTACCGCTTCTATACCACCCCCGGTGGATTCCTCCACAGAAGGTTCATCGTTGAAAACCAGGTTACCTATCAGAGCTATTACGCCTTCGCCAACGGTGGAGCCTGGCTCTCCCCGGTTGCCTACTACGAAAGCTATTATGACCCCTATTCATGGGACACCGTAAACTTTATTGCCGACCGCGACTACGCCGCCGGTGAAACCATCGTCGCAGAAAGTATGATCAGACGCTACCCGCTTACCCAGCAACTGCAGGCACCGCTCGGTATCGGTGATACCGTAAGGGTTCAGGATACCTATCAGGCTGCCATCGCAGTGGGTAAAAACGGCAAGGCCGGTGTCAAAATGAACCGCAAACCCCTCAACGGAAGAGATGAATATCGCTGGCAGTTCTACAGTCCGCTTGACAGAAACATCCGCCTTCAGGAAACCGATCAGGTGATTAAAATGGAGTTTTCCCAGGATGGAAATCACATGTACGTAGCTGTATGGGATAGTTCTGACAAACATTACAAATTGTACCGCCTATCCAACCTTCAGAATGCCCGTCATCGCCGTTCACTTGACACCGGTTCATTTGACCCGATTACCGGTCAACCTACCTGGGTTGTTACAACCACTGAAATTGGCCAGTTTAATCAGGTCGTAACCGGCATCAGAGTTGATCACACCAACCCTGACAATGTCATCGTAGCCCTTGGAAACTACGGCAACGAAGCCAACATCTATCTGGCTACAGCAGCCACATCTGCTCCCGATTCATCAATGGCTTTCACCCCCATCCAGGGTAACCTGCCACAGGCTCCCGTCTATGACGCACTCTTCAATTGGAGAGACCATAATGAGGTGATCGTCGGAACTGAATTTGGTATCTACTCAACCACCAACATCTTCTCAAATCCTGTTGTTTGGGCCAGCGAAAACAAAAACGGAATGGAGATCGTCCCCGTATTTGAACTCCGCCAGCAAAAGTTTCCCAACAGCGCTGAATTTGGTGTTGAAAATCATGGTGTAATCTACGCCGCAACCTTCGGCCGTGGACTATTCATCTCAGAAACTTTTGCCACCAAAGGCGGTACCGCCTCAAACAGGATTCCGGAGATGAACACCATTAAGGTCGCCATCACCCCGAACCCGGTTGCAGATATGGGAACCATACGGTATGAACTTGGCAACAGCGCAGATGTCAACTTCCAAATCTACGATCTGCAGGGTAAACTGGTGAAGAATATCAACCTTTCATCCCAATCTGCCGGTCAGAACCAGCTCACCTTCGACGCCAACGAACTTGGTGCCGGTACATACCTGATCCGCATGAATGCAGACGGACAGCAGACCTCGCAAAAATTCATGATCAAATAGTGATTTCAACGGATGAAAAGCCCCGAAGGTCTTTCCTTCGGGGCTTTTTTTTGCTACCTTTGTGGTCGAAATTAAGATTCTATTCCATTAATCATAAAGTATTTAAATCATGGCAACAATCAAAGTCGGAATCAATGGTTTCGGACGTATCGGCAGAAATGTATTCAAAATTATTCTCGAAAACCCGCAACTTGAAGTGGTCGGAATCAACGACCTCACCGATACCAAAACCTTGGCCCACCTCCTGAAATACGACTCAACACAGGGACAGTTCAACGGACAGGTGGCATTTGACGAAAATGGAATCATCGTAAACGGAAAAAAGGTCACGGTTACCGCTGAAAAAAGTCCGATCAACATCAAATGGTCAAAAACCCCCGACGTGGTCATCGAATCAACCGGCGTTTTTGTCAAGAAAGAAAGTGAAAAGGGCGGCTATGGCGACCATCTGAAAAATGGCGCAAAAAAAGTCATCCTCACCGTTCCTGCTAAAGATGAAATTGATAACATGATCGTACTCGGGGTGAACGACGATGCACTCCGTGCCTCCGATACCTGCGTTTCAAACGCCTCCTGTACCACCAACTGCCTGGCTCCCGTCGTGAAGGTTCTGCATGACAAATTCGGAGTCGAGAACGGCTTTATGACCACCATCCACGCCTATACCAACGATCAGCGCATCCTCGATGCCCCGCACAAAGACCTCCGCAGGGCCCGCTCTTGTGCCGTTTCAATGATCCCCACCACCACCGGAGCTGCCAAGGCTGTCGGAAAGGTTATTCCTGAACTTAAAGGTAAACTCGATGGCTGCGCCGTCCGGGTACCCACCCCAACCGGCTCCCTCGTCGATTTCGTCGCTACCCTGAAGATTGAAGCCACCAAAGAGGAGATCAATGCAGCCATGAAAGAGGCCGCCGAAGGCCCCATGAAAGGCATCCTCCAGTATACCGAAGATCCTATCGTGTCAGTTGACATCATTCACAACCCGCACAGCTCAATCTTCGATGCCCTGAGTACCATGGTAAACGGAAAAACCGTCAAGGTTTTCTCTTGGTATGACAACGAATGGGGTTATAGCTGCAGAGTGGTTGACCTGATCCCTAAACTCTTCTAGTCCTCAATATAGAACAGTAAAAAAGGTCCGGATAATCCGGGCCTTTTTTATATCCCTTTTCTGAAGTTGATTACTTTTATTTGTGAAATCAAGCCATTGCACATGAACCTTGAGTCGCGAATCAATGCCCTCTCTGATCTGGGAAGAAGGATCTTGTCCGTTATTGAACCATCCTCAGCCAATTCAGATTCAGACTCGCTTCAGGTCGCGATTCAAAAAGCCGGTGAGCAAAATCCGTGGTTCATCCCCCAGTCAGTAGCTCAGGCCCTGGGTTACTGGGCATCTGCACTCACCTCAGAAAACCTGCGGCATTGGACCAATCAATACCCCCGGCTCAGCCATCATGTAAATCCATCGAAAATCCTGATCATCATGGCCGGAAACATACCCTTGGCCGGTTTTCACGATCTGCTCTGCGTACTGATTTGTGGCCATCACGCCCTCATTAAAACCTCCTCACGCGACAGCATCCTGATTCGATCTCTTGCCGACCAACTGCTAATGATTGAGCCCGGCTTCGAACCCTTGTTGAGTTTTGATGACCCTGCTAACTTCTCTCCTGACGCAGTGATTGCAAGCGGAACCAACCTGACTGCTACCACCCTCAATAACCTGTATTCCCATCTTCCGAGAATCATCCGTCACCACCGAACCTCCGCCGCTTTCCTCTCCGGAATCGAAAGCTCCCACGAGATCTGGGCCCTCTGCAGGGATATTCTCGATTACAGTGGATTGGGCTGCCGAAATGTATCCTGGGTGGCCTATGTCGGAGAACCCGTGATAATCAAACTAAAGGAGGAGTTGTCCTCAATCCCGGACAGCAATGTAACTCCCCAACTGATCGAAAACCGGAGGTTCCAGAAAGCCAGAATGGAGCTATCCAGACAGCCTCATAGTGAAGCGGGCCCCCTGATCATCTGCACTTCACCCCATCTTCATCCCCCGATCGGAGTATTAAACATCTTTCAGGTAGATTCATGGAACCATTTCAATGACCACCTCCATGACTACAGGCATGAGATCCAGTGCGTGGCCGGAAGAGCTGAATTTCCGGGAACAGTGGCCTTCGGCAAAACCCAGTCACCAGAACTCAACGACTACGCCGACCAGGTCGATACCATAAGTTTCCTGACCAACCTTCATCCCAATGGATCCTAAAACACTCGTGGTGGTCACCGGCCCGACTGCCGTTGGCAAAACCACACTCTCAATTGAACTGGCCAAACATTTCCAAACCGAGATCCTCTCCTTCGACTCACGGCAGTTCTTCAAAGAAATGAAAATCGGAACCGCAGCACCCGATGCGGATCAGCTGAAAACGGTGCCCCACCATTTCATCGGTCACCTTTCAGTACAGGATTATTACAGCGTATTCAAATACGAACAAGACGCCCTTAATCGGCTCGAACTGCTGTTCAAAAATCATAATCCGGTCATCGTGACCGGGGGTTCAGGACTCTACCTCGATGCCCTTATACGGGGCATGGACGACATTCCAGATCCCGACCCCGAAATCCGCAATACACTGATCGTCAGACTCGAAAACGAAGGACTTGAATCGCTGCAGGGTGAACTGGAGGCTCTTGATTTTGAATACTACAGCACCATTGACATCCGGAATCCCAAAAGAGTATTGAGGGGACTGGAGGTTTGCCTGACCACCGGCCGAAAATTTTCTTCAATGAGGAGAATGGAACCTGCAATTAGGCCATTTGTCATAAAAATGATTATCGCAACCCTCCCACGTGAGGAACTCTACCTCAGGATCGACCAACGCGTCGGGCAAATGATGGATATGGGCCTGGTTGACGAAGCCAGGTCTCTTCTTCCATTCAGGGCAACCAATGCACTTAATACCGTTGGTTACCGGGAGCTTTTCGGGCATCTTGACGGGAAATTCAACATGCAGGAGGCGGTCAGAC
>CAYGOU010000151.1:0-7571 GCA_964351455.1 uncultured Porphyromonadaceae bacterium | reverse complement strand
TCGTGGCAGGCGAAGAGATCCCCTTCTTTTGGGCCAGGGAGGTTGGAGATGAACTATACCTCTTTTTCGCCCATCCTATAGCCAGGGAGTTTAAATACCCTGTTGAATACGGACAGGCCTATGTTGACGGAGACCATAGAAAAATGGTGACCATCTCGTTTAACGGAAGGATGATTGAAAAGGAACTGGTATTCAAGCCCTTTCAGAGCATTCTGCTGAAGGTGAGCAAAAACGGACAGATCAGGGAGATTGACATCTCCTTTCTGGACGATTCAGAATTACTGAATCATCAGTCCCCCGCCCCCAATTGAGAGCCTGAAGAAAAACCCGCTGAGGTCGAAAAGTGGCCCCCCCATCACAGGACCGTTGTCGTAGGTCCATTCACCATGCCAGAATAGAGGAAGCTGATATCCCGTCTCAAACCCGATGGTCAATCCGCCTGTATTGTTTCCACCTTTTGACCCCATCACGAAGTATTGTCCCGACAGGCTGAGAACAGCCGTACTGTTTTTGTACACCAGCGTGGTGGCCACATTGGGATTGCTTACCAGGTCGTCGAACGAACGGGTCAGTTCGAGTCCGTGCACAAAAAGAGTCATGGTATTGGTGCCATAACCCAGCATGGGATAGAGATAGAATCCCTTTTTCTTGAAGGCCATGTATCCAACCTTAAACGAGCTGTATTCGGCCGAAAGATCCACCTTGGTTGAGCCCTGGGTAAATGTCCCTCCCCTGAACTCTCCACCGTCGGCACCCACAATAAAATTGTAGAAAACCGCAAAACCGCCGCCGGCATCCATGAAGGGGTTGAATTGAACCTCCGGGAAGGAGGCGGGCAGATAGCTGTTGATATCTTTGGGCATCATGAACTGAACTCCCGGCTGGTAATATCCCAAACCGCCAAAGACCTTGCCCGACTGGGCCATCAAACCTGCTGGAATGAGGAAAGCCGCCAGCAGAATCATCCAAGTTAGTCGCTTCATCTTATTAGGTTTTTCTTTATCCAAAGGTAGCCTATTCCTTGAAAATAAAGTAAACAGCCAATACCAGAAAGCTTTCATTGGCCCGTGAAAAATTGGGCAAATGTATCACGAAAATCGTTCTGCTGGATTTCAGGAGGTCACTTAATTCATTCTCCAGACCCTCAATCCCGAGGGGCGGGTCTTATCCGAGTAAACCCGCATGGTGGCCTTTTGAAAATCCGATTCGTCGCATTGATAGATGTTTACAAATCTCTGGGGATTCCGGTCGACCAGCGGGAACCAGGAGTTCTGCACCTGGATCATGATGCGGTGGCCCTTTTTGAAGGTGTGGGATACATCCGGCAGGTAGAAGGGTACGCGGGTGATTTTACCGGGACGGAACGGCTCAGGATTTTCGAAGCTGTTGCGGTAACGCCCGCGCATCACCTCACCACGCACCAGCATCTGATATCCTCCCAATGGGACATCGATATCGGCGCCTTCAGGTACCGGCATCTGGTCGGGAAAAACATCGATCAGTTTCACCACCCAGTCGGCATCGGTTCCTGAGGTACTTACCCACAAATCGGCGTTCAGCGGTCCCGTAAGGGTTACATCCTCGGTCAGCAGGTCGCTCTGGTAAACCATGACATCGGGCCTGCGGGAGGCAAAGCGCTGGTCATCGGTCATGTAGGAGGTGGTTCTCTGAAGGTGCACATCTTCGGTATAGGGAACCGGTTTCATGGGATCGGAAACATACTCCACAAAAAATTCCTTTACCGCCGGGGGTTCAAACGACAGTTTTCCTCCGGGATGCAGGTAAAGCACCTGCTCAACGGCCGACTCCGGGGGCCAGGTGTCGTAGGTGTTCCATTCATTGGTACCGGTCATAAAAATCAGCGCCTCCGGGAAGGCTTCGGTCGTTTCGCCCTTCAGATGATGATTAAAGAACCTCACCTCCTGCTCATGAAAGAGGGTGTTGGTGTTCTGGCCCCAATAGATGTTCCCCAGGTTTTTGGCTTCATTTCCCGCCCACTGACCGTGTGCCCAAGGACCCATCACCAGGATGTTTTCGGCGCCGGGATTTTGCAATTCGATCGACTTGTAGGTGTTCCAGGCCCCCCAGCAGTCCTCGGCATCGAAATGGCCCCCGACGGTCATAACGGCAGGACCAATATCCCGAAGGTGAGCTCTTGGATCGGTGGATTTCCAGTAATCGTCGTAATCAGGATGGTTGCGGATGGTAGCCAGGTAACTCTCAGGTGAAGGGAAAAAGGTCTCCGTGAGGTTTTTGACCGTTTTGTGACGCATGAAGAATTCATAATTGTCTTCGACCCCCCAGTTAAAAGGAGCTGCTGTTCCTCTGCGGGAGGGAGCGGGGTGCTCCTCACCGAAAAAGGTGTAGAACGAGAATCCGTCAAGCAGCATGAAAGCTCCGTTGTGATGCCAGTCGTCGCCCAGGAACCAGTTGGTTACCGGGGCCTGTGGTGAGACCGCCTTGATGGCCGGATGATTGGCCAGGATGGCCAAGGTTGAGTAGAACCCGGGATAGGAGACCCCGAAAACTCCGATGTTGCCGTTGTTATTGGGCACGTTGTTGACCAGCCATTCGGCGGTATCCCAGGTATCCGAAGCCTCATCGGTCTGGTTGCCCTGTTTATTCGGGATGTAGGGTCTTACGTTCTCAAAGGTACCCTCACTCATGAAGCGCCCCCTTACATCCTGAAAGACAAAAATATAGTTCTCTTCAACGAAGCGGTAATAAATGCCCAGAAAAGGATTGAAGGAGGCTTCGCCTCCCCCCTCAATGTTGTATGGGGTTCTGCTCATCAGCATCGGAGCGGGTTTATCCAGGTTTTTGGGTGAGTAGACTGAGGTAAAGAGCCTCACCCCATCGCGCATGGTGATGTAAACCTCGCGCTTATCGTACCGCTCCATGATTTTCTGGGTGCTGTTGGCCGGCATTTCAACCGGCTGGCGATAGAAATTAAGGGTGAGGTTCAGTCCACCCTGTTTAAACTTGCCGATGATGCGGGTGTATCCGGGATCGCAGAACCCTTCGTATTGAAGTCCTGCCGGTGCAAATTCAAAGGAGAAGGCATATTCAGCGCAAGAAACCGAAGTGAGTGGTATTCCCATGGCGCCCTGGTCAGGACTGTCGAA
Organism: uncultured Porphyromonadaceae bacterium; assembly: GCA_964351455.1. Classification (GTDB taxonomy): domain Bacteria; phylum Bacteroidota; class Bacteroidia; order Bacteroidales; family UBA12481; genus JAGHDB01. Next base: position 4,446 of record CAYGOU010000151.1, on the reverse strand, counting down.
GGTGCCGGTGAGGCCTGAACCTGTGTCGGTGATGTGAAGGTCGATTCGTAGGAAAAACCCCTGCACATCGGCCAGTCCGTACCAATCACCTGCTGCGCTCTGGGCTTTTACACCGCCGGTTGCCGGCCACAGGAGCAGGGAGCAGAGAAGAATCGCTGAAAGGAGTATTCTGTTTTTCATAACAATTTTGAGTTTAGGTGCTGAATGGGTATGACGATCCAGGGCTATTTTGGTTACAGTTTAAGGTCACTGTCAGGACCACGAATTTACAGGTTAAAAACGGAGTTATCTGATAACGGTCTGGTTGATCCGGCCGGCGGTTGAGGGCCAGCGGTACAGGGTTCCGTCGGCATCCTTAACCTCGATGAAATACTCGAAAGAGCCGGGCACCAGGTCGTGCGACAGAATGGCATGATAGACAGCCCTTGATCCATGGAGGATGGGCTCTTCAAGGTAGGGTCCCTGTCCGAGCAGGCGATAGCGAACCAGGGCTTCCTGTGGCACAATTCCTGGCAGGAGTATGGTCAGATGCAACGATTCGTCTGCTTCCAGTGAGGTTCGCACGGTAGGAATGATCACCCGCTTCAGGGGCAGGGTATCGGAAGTGGGCCAGCAGGCGTGCGGAAGTGAATCGCCCAGGATATTCTGCAACCGTTGGGCGCCACCTTCGATATAAAGGTTTGCGATATGCTGTTGCCAGTTGGCCACCGTTCCGAGGTCTCCGGGCGTTGAGAGATATGACATGAGGTGGGTCAGCGCCTCGGTTTGGTTTTCCATCAGCTGTATCCTCAGGGCAATGATCTCATCGCTGAATGAGCCCCTGAGGGAGTCGGGAAGCATTTCAATCTTTCTGACGCTCTGGTCAATCTTTCCGAGGGTGCAGGCGAATTTTCCGTAGGCGCGCAGATACCTGAACTGGCTGAGCCAGTAGTCGAACCGGTCGCGGTTTCCGGGTCTTCTGATCATCTCCCGCCAGGTTTCCATTTTGTCGATGAATGCATAATCCTGGCTGCGTATCTCCCAGGGGGTGGTATCGGGCACCACGCCACCCGGTCCTCCGGCCCAGTCGGCCGGCCGGGGCAGCCGGGTCACCTTACCTCCGCCAGCGTTGATGTTTCGCTCCTGACCGTCGAGCCGGCTAAAAAGTGAGGCGATTGAATCTGCAACATAACTGCCGAATTCAGCCATGGCCCAGTCGCGGTAGAAATCCCCGACATGAAGGTCACGGAGAGGGCGCAGAAAGTTGGAGTCGGGTGACGGGTAATTGATATTTTCTTCTGGTCGGGCAAGCTCTGGTGACGCCTCGCCTTGATTGGTCGAAGCATTCATGGTCGGTGTAAACCAGCCGCTTTGCGCAAGGGCGCTGACGTTCATTGCCAGTGGCCGGGTACGCCAGTGAATGCCGATGAGTCCGGTACAGCCGTATGCCAGGGCATCGGCGGCATCCGCCCGCATGCGTCCCGCCCACAACTGGGGAATGGTGAGGGCGGGGTCGTCCTCCAGCCATGGAATGGCCCATAACGGTCGCCCTTGTACCCTTGCAAAACCCGGGTCGACCGGGGTAAACCCAACCTGCTGATTGATGCAGCTCATGGGCCAGCTTTTGGGCAGTATTTCGTCGAACATGGCCCGGTCATGTGCCGGTCCCAACACCCATCCACAGGTGGCAAGCTGAAACGGAGCCTCCACCGCTTCAGCCGCCTTCATGGCAGCCTTGAGATCGGTGACCGTATGGTTGAGCTCCTCCTTCGAATTCCCGCCCCAGGTCCAATCTTCCGGGGTCCAGAACCAATAGTAATCCGGACTGAGGTTGCGCTTGACCCATTCAAACATCCCGGCATAAAGCTCTGAAGCAGTCGCCCCGGGAAAGCGCTCCTTTACCCTGGCAGGAATGGTCAGTGGGGTTTCGGTCCCGATACAGGTCTTGACCCCCATCGAATGTGCGTATCTGAACACCTCCCTGAAGAAGGCTGCTGACTGGTCGAACAGGGATCTCTCCTGTCCGGGCGTCGAAGGCCAGGGATCAATACCGGCCATGTAAGGTGCCCCATGTACATTCTCTTTAAAAAGCTGTCCCATTCCATGGGAGTATTGTTCTGTTGCTTTTGCGGCATATCCCCATGTTCCGGCGGTATTAACAAAATGGCGCGCCGGGTAGGCCGATTTAACGGTACCATCGGGACGGATTTCAGAAACCGGACCGATCCAGACCAGGGGTTCGGGCCCCACACCCCCTTCGGGGTAACAATGAAATCCGATGAAGTTCATTTTCATCTTCACCAGCTGGCCGATGATGCCTTTATAGTCCTCGAGGCTCCACCAGTCAGGACCCTCCGGAAAATCGTGAAAGGGCTGTATGCCACGAATGCTGAAGGCAGGATCTTGCCGCTCATCCAGGACGGGTATCCTGAACCGTGCCATTTTATCAGGAATCACATCTCCATGCAGGTAGAACCTGACCCCCAGCTTACCGGCAAATGCGTAGGCCCCGTAAAGGATCCCCTGCGGATCTCCACCGGAGATGTAAAGCAGCGATTTCTTTAGCCTGGCAATTCCTGATTTTCCCATATCCAGTTCACTCTCTCCGGCCAGGGTGGTCAACCGATAAGACTCTGGCGTCAGGGCCGGGTCGGTACGGAGAACAATGGCCACCGCGCTTCTCTGAACACGGTAATGGGGTTCAAGGGCCATTAAAACACCGGTGCGCAGGTAAACGTATCGCTGGATCTCTTTAGCCGCCAGTTCAATTCTTGGGTCGACTCCGGATTGATAATAGATTGCCGGATCGGGTTTGGGGTTACAGGAGGTGAAAACGATCAGTGTGATGAGGAGGAGAAAAGGAATGATGCGAATGGTTTTGACCGGATGGATCTTCATTTCCATTTCTCTAGCCAGGTTTGGATGAACCGGATGATTTCAAGGTGTTGCTCGCGACCGTTGCCGGTAACATCCATCGGCTCACCGAATTTGATGTAAATCGGTTTCTTGCGATTGATGGGACCAAGTTCCTTGATCCATTTCCCGTTGCCCCAGTAGTCGGTTTTTACTGCAACGGGCACCACCTGCACGCCTGCCTTTGAGGCCAGTTTGGTGCCAAGTGAGTTGAAATGGGCCGGATCAAAACCCATTGTACGGGTACTTTGCGGAAAGATGACCAGGGAAATGCCGTCGGCGAGCAGCTGTTGTCCCTCGGTGATGACCTTCTGCAGGTCCTCGCGTGAATTGCTGCGGCTTACCACTATGGGATTGCGCGAACGCATAATGGGACCGAAAATGGGATGGGTCACCAGGCTATCCTTCACCACGAAGGTAACCTTCATCACGGGAGCGATAAGTCCCGGAAAGATCATGGTTTCGAGGGTTCCCATGTGGTTCGAGATGAAGACCACCGGTCCCTTGCATTTCTTAAGGTTCTCCATCCCGGAGATGTGGAACTTGCCTCCGCAACCCTCAATGTTTCTGAAAACCTCCTGGGAGGAGGCCGCCCAGGGACCATAACCCAACTGGTTTCGCAACGCCTTTTTCCTCGACCGGATCACCACTCCGAGAAATCGCCAGTAAAAGCCGAAGCGGGTTCCGAATGAGATGCGGTCGGCCAGCAGTCTGGGAAACCGCTCAGGAGTATCGTAAGCATTCTTAATGTTAACCGGCAGATTCATTGACGCTTAATCCAGATCTCAAAGGTATGAATTTGTCTCTCTATTCACCACCATTGAAAAACCGATGCAACTTTGAGTTTGAAAGCAGCTCATTGGTGTGCAGGTAGGCGTCCTGGTATAGCTTGTGAATGTGCCTGGTCCGGATGATATCATGATGTTCCACTCCCGGCGGCCTGATCAGCATATCAACCTTTTTGCTCCAGTAACGGGTCGACTTGTCAACCGTCAGGTGAAAGATCCGCGTGGCTACCTTAAAAAGGTTCTCGAAATGGTTCTCTTCGTAAACCGGAGCTATGTTTACGGCAATCACCGTTTCGCACAGACCCCTGACCGGCTTCACCGGCAGGTTGTCCATGACCCCGCCGTCAACATAGTGGTAGCCATTGATCAGCACAGGTGAAAAGATGATGGGAATGGATGCAGAGGCCAGAACCAGGTCGGCCAATGGTCCGCTGTTGTGATATTCAACTTTGGCCCGGTTAAGATTGGTCACCGCCACCCAGAGCGGAGTTGGCAGATCCTCAAGCCTCTTGTAGCGGATGTGCTTCTGAAGCTGCTTTTTGAGTCCGGTCAGCTTAAGCAGGCCCTCTTTCGGTAGCTGCATGCTGGATATCTTCATGATATCCTGATCCTCCAGCAAATGATACACCTCCTCAGGCTCAAATCCAGCAGCCAGAAATGAACCGGCAATAGCACCGGCACTCACCCCGGATATCACCTGGGGCCGGATGCCATTTTCATACAGGGCACGGGCCACCCCAAGATGAGCAAAACCCCGCGCCCCGCC
>CAYGOU010000150.1:0-7589 GCA_964351455.1 uncultured Porphyromonadaceae bacterium | reverse complement strand
GCAGACTGTGATCGAAAGCAACCAGGGACTCACCGGTTCAAAGGTCAAAAAATACAAGGCGATTGTGGTAGCCGATTGTCAACTTATCCCCGTATCCACCCTTCAAAGGATAATGGATCTGGCCGCTGCAGGTTCAACCGTCATAATGACCGGTGGGTTGCCTGAGGATGTACCGGGTATGTATCAGCTGGCAGAAAGGCAGAAACAGTTTCAGGAGTTTATCACCCTGCTGAAATCGGATTCTAAGGATGTTGGCGGTGGGATCCGCATAAAAGCGATCGGGAAAGGGAGGGTAATCATTGGCCAGGATATCCTAAATGTAATCCGGTATGCCGGAATAAAACGGGAGAAACTCGTGGAGGATGGTCTTCAATATACCCGGCGCAGGGATGATGAGGGGTGGATTTACTTTGTGGTCAATCCTTCCGGAAGAGAGAGCATCAGCAAATGGATCCCTTTTGGTGTGAAGGGTAACCAGGCTGCCCTGTTTGATCCCATGAACGGGAATAGTGGAATTGCCGCAATGAAAAAAATTCCTGATGGTTCCGGTGTTTTCCTTCAGCTCGAACCGAACCAGTCGCTGATCGTGAAAATTTACGACAAGCCTGTTAAGGGTGAAAAATGGCCGTATCATTTGCCGGCAGGAACTCCTTTCCTAATAGATGGTAAATGGGAAGTAGGTTTTGTCTCCGGGGGTGAGGAGATCCCGCACCCCGAGGTGATCACGGGATTGAGCTCATGGACCGAATGGAAATCCGACCAGAATGTGTTGCTGAAGGGCTTCTCCGGAACAGCCAGATACAAAGTTGTCTTTGATAAACCGGCCGGGAAGGCGGATGATTATCACCTGTCACTGGGTGAGGTATGCCATTCGGCAAGAGTGATCCTGAATGGAAAAGATCTCGGGACCTTAATCGCTGATCCGAGGGTTTTGTCATGCGGAACGGCCCTAAAAGAAGGGAAAAACACGCTCGAAGTGGAAGTGGCCAATACGGCAATCAACCGGGTGGCATGGCTGGACCAGCAAAACATCAAATGGTATTACGAAACATCAGGAATGGATTTGTCAAGTTGTGACTGGGAATACAAAAAGAAAGATTCTTCGTGGGTACCCGTGAAGTCAGGACTTTTAGGGCCTGTCCAACTCATGCCTGTCAGGTTTATTCAACCGTAAGGCATCATTCCAAAAAATCTGTATGTATGATTAATTCCAGATGGATGGGAATAAAGCTGACAACGTCGCTCCTACTGCTGTTTGCTGTGGAGGGGATCGCACAAGAACGTTCCAGCCAGCAATCTGAAGGAAAATTTTTCCCGGGTGCAAAGTGGCCCGATAATAATGGAATCCATATCAATGCTCATGGCGGTGGAGTGCTGCTTTACAATGGCCGCTATTACTGGTTTGGAGAGCACAAGATTGCCGGACCGGAAGGAAACACCGCTATGGTAGGCTTCAGTTGTTATTCTTCAGATAATTTGTACGATTGGAAAGACGAAGGGATCGTTCTGGCAGTTTCGGAGGATACCGCCAGCCCTATCCGAAAGGGCTGCATCATGGAACGACCCAAAGTCATCTACAACGAGTCGACCCGCCAGTTCGTGATGTGGTTTCATCATGAGTTGTACGGAAACGGATACCGGACAGCTGCTACAGGAATAGCGGTGGCCACAAAGATTACCGGACCCTATAATTACTTGAAAACCATACGTCCTAATGCTGGGTATTGGCCGGAAAATGTTCAGCCGATCCACAAAACGGGAGTACCATCAACCACGAAAAGTCATTACGGAGGAGGACCGGGGGGCTTGCCGGGCCACCCAGACACATTAAATCTTCTCGGCCGCGACTTTGCAAAGGGACAGATGGCCAGAGATATGACCCTGTTTGTGGATGTCGACGGGAAAGCCTATCATATCTATGCTTCCGAAGAAAACAGCACACTCCACATTTCCCTGCTCACCGAAGATTATCTGTCGTTTGCGGGCAGGTATGTGCGGGTTTTTGTCGGGCGGTATATGGAAGCTCCTGCCCTTTTTCATCATGACGGAAAATATTACTTCATCGGGTCGGGCTGCACTGGCTGGGCCCCCAATGCGGCGCGGTCTGCCGTGGCAACCAGCATCTGGGGGCCCTGGGCCGAACTGGGCAACCCGTGCCGGGGTACGCCCCTGGAAAACGAAACGACCTTCGGGTCACAAAGCACCTATGTTCTGCCGGTTGCCGGAAAGGAGGGAACCTTTATTTTTATGGCTGACCGTTGGAACCCTGATAATCACATTGATGGAAGCTATGTGTGGTTGCCGATTCAATTTGATCAATCAGGGTATCCCATCATTAAATGGGCAAACAACTGGAGTCTCCCAGATCAATCTGCTAATGACTGATTAACATGAAATTTATTCTATTCCTGTTCATCTTTTTTCTTTTTCAAGGCACCTTGTACAGTCAAAACGTATTATCTGTTTATGATTTATCCTGTGATTACCGGAAGAACCCGATCAATCTGGATGAACCCCACCCACAATTAGGCTGGAAGAACAGAAGTCAACTGCGTAACCATATTCAAACAGCCTTTGAAATCATGGTCGCAAGTGACAGTCAAAAACTCATGCAAGGCCTTGGTGATATATGGAGGAGCGGCAAAATTTACTCCAACCAAAACCTGTCGGTTCCCTATCAGGGTATTCCCCTAAAGAGCAATCAAACCTATTGGTGGAAAGTCAGAATTTGGGGAAATCATGCCGACAGCAGCGACTGGAGTTCTCCAAACTATTGGAGGACTGGCCTTCTGCAGGAAAAGGACTGGCGTGGATTCTGGATTGGGTCTGATCTGGAATTGAACGACCTGCAGAAGCAGCTGAAGTCCTTGCCCGATTTCAACATGGAAACCGAAGATTCGAATTGGGCATTTGTGGACAAACTCCGGAAAATGCCCAAAGAGGAGGAGTTGGCACCGGCGGTGTACCTGCGAAAAGAATTCACCTCCACAAATAAAATCCGGGATGCTTTTGTTACGATTTCAGGACTCGGTTTTTATGAACTGTATATCAATGGTTCCCGGATCAGCGATGAATATCTAAATCCCACCATCGCGGATTATCAGAAACGCGTGTATTACAATGTTTATGACGTAACAACCATCATTCAACCCGGTGAAAATGCGGTGGGAGTCATTCTTGGTAATGGTTGGTACAATCTGATCATTCCGCACGTTCTTCGCTATCAGACTGCCGACTATATTGAGCCTCCTACCCTTAAAATGGAATTAAGGATCACCTATGCCGATGGTAAAACCGAATCGATTGTGTCTGACAAGTCCTGGAAGTTTACCACAAACGGCCCCATCCGGTTCAATTGCATCCTAGGGGGCGAAACCTACGATAACACGAAAAGGATTGACGGGTGGGATCAGGCCGGTTTTTCAGATTTTCATTGGAAAAATGCACTTATCAAGCAACCACCCCCAGGCAGATTGGATGCTCAGGAGGTATACCCCGTGCGGAAAACAGGCTTTCATCCGGCCAAGTCAATCCGGATAAAACAGGATACGGTAATAGTCGATTTTGGCATGGAATTGACCGGCTGGGCGCAGGTCAGGCTCAAGGGTAGAAAAGGACAAATGATTCAGGTGGCCTATCCGGGTGCACCATCGCACACACTGGGCAGGTATCAGCTATGTAGATACATACTTAACGGTGATTCTGCAGAAATGTTTGAATCGCGGTTTTCCTATAACGGTTTTAACAAGCTGGAAATCACTGGACTTGACTACCAGCCTGAATTAACGGATTTTACGGCAGTTTCAGTCAATAGCGACCTTCCGGTGGCCGGTTCCTTCGAATGTTCAAATGATACAATCAACCGGCTACAAGCGATCATCAAGCAGACCATTCAAAACTATATTGTTCATCTGCCAAATGATCCAACCCGCGAAAAAGCAGGCTGGTCACAGGATATTCAGAATGCATTTGATGTGACAGCGTATAATTTTGACGCGTACTCGCTGTATCGAAAATGGCAATTGGATTTTCTTGATATTCAGCACAATAATGGATACGTCCCACCGGTTGTTCCTGGCCGGTTCGATGGCCCGACCATTAACTGCCCCTGGTGGGGAGGTATGATAGTGTATCAACCCTGGAAGCTCTATGAATATTATGCAGATAAGCGAATGCTCGAAGCGAGTTATCCGGCAATGAAAAAATATCTGGATTTTCTGTTGTCTATTTCGAATAATTACACGATCAGTTGGGGACTCGGTGACTGGCTCGAGCCGGGATCGGTAAGACCGATCCATACCCCGGTAGCCTTAACTTCTACACTGGGATTCTACTATTATGCAACCATTGCCGAGCAAACCGCCGCAATCCTCAATCTCAACGAGGACCGTGAGCGATATCAACAATTAGCGGAGCAAATAAAACGGGCCTATAACCATACTTTTTATGACCAGGAAACAGGGAAGTACGCCACCGGTAGTCAGGCATGCCAACTTATGTCGCTCTTTCTTGGGGTGGTGCCGGCTGAAAATGAAGCGATGGTAAAGTCCGCATTGATCCGGCAAATTGAAGCGGATCAAATGCACCTTTCTACCGGATTTGTGTCTACACCCTACTTGCTTAATGGTTTGAATAACCTGGGGTATTCCGGTATCGCTTACACCATTGGCACCCAAAATTCCTATCCAAGCTGGTTTGACATGGTATTCAACCATGGCCATAACGTATTGAACGAACATTGGGATGGCGGTGCGGTTCAAATGCCTGCGCTGGGAGGAGGCATCGGGTCATGGTTTTATGCATCCCTTGCCGGCCTGAAAGCGGATTTGAATGCACCGGGCTTTAAGGAGATGTTTATTGAGCCCGCCTATGGCACCCCGCTTACTTATGTCAGAAGCACTTATCAGACCCTGTTCGGGGAGGTGAAAATTGCCTGGACCAAGGGTGAAGACCATATTCGTTTGGAGCTGGACATTCCGGAGAATACAAAAGCAAAGGTGGCCTTACCTTCGAATGACATTACCCATGTACTGGATCACGGTCGTCCGGTAACCGGATTCATTGAAATCGGGTATTTCAGGACCGACAAAGGCAAACCCTATCTGATCATCGGATCAGGTAAATATGATTTTAGCATCCCTTTCAGTAAATAGAAAATCCATTATGAACGCATTTTCCAAAATCATTTTAACCCTGTCCATTGCCACTCTGTCAAACCAAGGAATGTCGCAGAGCTTGTTTAGTAAGTTCGTCGATCCCTTTATTGGAGTGGATGCGGTTGGCGCTCAGATTCCCGGAGCCTGCCTCCCCTTCAGCATGGTCAGGCTCAGTCCGGATATTCCCATTCCCAATGCAACACATGGATACCGGTTGGATGCTCCCATTGACGGATTTAGCCATACCCATGTTGGCGGTACCGGCGGCGGTGGCAGATATGGTAACATTATGATCATACCCCAGACCGGACCTGTTCAGTTGATTAACCATTTCTCCGGAAAAAGCGATGAGAAGGCAAGTCCGGGTTACTATTCCGTCTATCTGAACCGGTGGAATGTGTTGGCCGAGATGACCCTCACAGAGCGATGCGGTATGCACAGGTATACCTTTGCCAAAGCGGATACGGGCAAGATCCTGATCGACATAACAAGACTGATTCAATCGGATTTCAATCCGGAACTGAAGGAATCCAACTTCAAAGGATCCCATCCGGCAAACTGGGATACCTATCAGGAGTGCCTGGGAAGCTCAGCGAAGATACTGGATGACAACACCATCGAGGGTAGCGCTGAATTTCAGGGAGGCTGGGGACCGTCAAGACCCTATCAAGTATATTTTTCGATCATTTTCAATAAGCCCATGACCTCTTTTGGCAGTTGGAACGATCAGGTTTTGATAGCCATGCAGGAACTGACCAATGCCGGCCTTACCCAAATGGATGATCCCCTGCTCTGGACCCGGTTCATGAAAGAAAACAACAGGTCGGTAGCCGGCAAAAAGGCGGGATTCTATACCACGTTTGATACAAACGAGGATAAGCAGGTTTTGGTCAAGGTAGGAATTTCCTTTGCAAGCATTGAGCAGGCAAGAGCCAACCGTAACCAGATCCGGGATTGGGATTTTGAAAGGGTCAGAAAAGAGGCGGCTGATATATGGGCATCTTATCTGAACAAGATTAAAGTGGAAGGCGGCACACCGGATCAACTGAAAATTTTTTATACCGCCTTTTACCATAGCCTCTTAATGCCAACCTATCTGGGGACCGATGAAAATCCAAAATGGAAATCAGACGTGCCTCATTTTTGGGATTATTATTGCATCTGGGATACCTTCAGGTGCCTGCATCCTTTGTTCTCACTGGTAATTCCGGAAAAACAGGCCGAAATGGTCAATTGCCTGATCGATATCTATGAGCATACCGGCTGGGCACCAGATGCCTGGATATCGGGCGGTCACGGGAATGTCCAGGGCGGTACCAACAGCGATGTGGTAATCGCAGATGCCATCATGAAAAATCTGCCGGGTATTAATATCGATAAAGGATATGAGGCAATGAAGAAAAACGGAACCTATCCATCGGATAATCCCCTGATTTACGGAAGGTTTCTGTATGAGTATGTGCAAAAGGGATACTGTTCGAACGCTATCCCATCCAGTGTCTCCCGAACGCTGGAGTATTCGTATAACGACTACTGCATCGCCATTGTGGCCAAAAAATTGGGCGACCAACCAGCTTATGACCATTTTTTGAAGCAATCCCTGAATTGCTACAACTTATTCAACGAATCCACAAAACAGTTTGAACCCCGGTCGATAGAGGGCTATTGGGTCATGAATAAGCCTGAATTACCAATTAAACCCTATTATTATGAGGGTACGCCGTTGCAGTATTCAACCTACGTGCCTCATGATATCCAGGGGCTGATCAACCGGCACGGTGGAGCCACACGGTTTGTTGAGTTTCTTGATAATTTCTTTGACACGGGGGAATATACGCAGAGCAATGAACCGGATATAATGACGCCATACCTTTACAACTACGCGGGCAGGCCTGACCGGACAGCCGAGAGGGTGAGAAATATTCTGGCATCAGACTATGCAGCCACAGTCAACGGACTTCCTGGAAACGATGATGCCGGAGCCATGTCATCGTGGTATGTTTTCGGTGCCATGGGTTTCTATCCGAATGCCGGCCAGGATGTTTACTTGTTTGGCAGCCCCCTGTTTTCACGAGTCGAAATCGATTTGGGTAATTCCAATACCCTTGTCATTCGGGCAAAGAATGTTTCCGAAAAAAACAAGTATATCCAATCGGCAACCTGTAATGGTAAAGAATGGAACAAAGCCTGGTTCTCACACAGTGACATCATTAACGGGGCTGAATTTGTTCTGGAAATGGGGGATAGACCTTCCGGTTGGGGGAATGCTGATTTCCCGCCCTCAATCACCAGGTAGCCATCAGGAACCATCATGGATTAGAATCCGGGGAAAAGCACAAGTTTTTAAATCTAATAGAGTCAAATCGCATGAAATGGATTAAGCATCGCAACAAACTAGTATTGTGTGGAATAGCCATGGGCATAGGTCTGCTG
>CAYGOU010000149.1:2198-7595 GCA_964351455.1 uncultured Porphyromonadaceae bacterium | reverse complement strand
TTGCTCTTTGATCTTATTCCTGATTTTTGCCCTCTGCCTTCTGCCCTCTGCCCTTCCTGTTACGTTCCCAGAAACGCCGCAGCCTTTGAAAAGACCCGCTCAAAGGTGGCATTAACCGCCGGGGCCCAGTCAGACTGGTTAACCGGAAACGGGTTCTCGTGTATGCAGGGATAGGGAAAATCCATGACTTCAATGGGGATCTTGCTGGTTCGCCTTTCACCTTTCAGGGTTCTTGAAATCGCCCTTGCGGGAATCACCTTGTCGTTTGAAAGGGCCAGCGCTGATATCCTGTGACTCATTCCTTTCATCCTTCTTTCCCTTGAGTTTTGCAGCCGGTCGAGCCTGAGCATCGACATGAATCCGTTCCAGAGAGGATTGAAAGAGTCAAGCCTCGGCAGGTGTATCATATCCCTTACCACTGCCGGATCCTTTCGTATGAATGCCTCCTCGAGACGGTCAAAGGCCCTGGCATCCATGATGAACCTGGATATTCCCTTCATCTGCTCGAAAGAGCTACCTCCCAGGAAAAGAAAACTGCGCGATTCAGAAAGAACCTCATCGGGGTCTGCCATCAGCATCACCTCCAGCAGAAAAGCCCCGACCGAATAGGCAAAAAAGTCAACCCGGGTTCCATAGGCAAAAAGGGGATGTAACCCCGCCCGGATGTTTCTGACAAGCTGAAGAACATCATAACTGGTTTGAAGACCGGAGGTGCAAAACCATTCGGGGTGGGATTCGAGCCGGGTGCTCAGGGCCGCATTGAATATTGTAGAATCGGCATTATCAGAATCCATTCCGCAGCGGGCATCTGCAACCGGCTTCATGAGCCGCGGATCGCTCCATGACCCCGGCGACCGGTTTACATGAAAGGCCATTGGGAAAAGAATCACCCCCTTACCGGTTTTCGAGGCAAGGTATTGTGCCCACGACAAGTACTTGTTCCAGTTTCGCTCATTCAGTCCGTGCATCATGATGATCGCCCCATCGGCCTGCCCCTCTTTTGAAGGCATGAATACCGGGTAGTCAAAGCGATTGTTCACCTCATGCGACCTTACCATCAACCCGGAGATAGAAGATTGTGATTCCTTTTCCGCAAGCCTGCCAACTCCCGATTCAAAAGGCATTCTCCGGATCATCACCCCTGACTCAGGCAGTTCCGCCTGCCTGGCTCCAGCCAGAAATATCTCTCTCAGTACATTCTGATTATCAATATATTTTAACATGTTTTTCGTTCTTTCTCAAACGAAATTACAGCCACCTGCCGCGGCTTACAAGGGGGGTGTGACGGCGTTTCTTTCTGCGTGTTAAACGGGGTTTTTTTGGGACGAAATCCGGCATGCAGGGATGAAATTTCAGGCCAGGGTGGCCTATAGAATCACAACTTGTCTGTTACCTTTGTTGCATGAACCTGAAAAGAGCCATACCCAACTTCTTTGTTAAACCAAGAAACACGCTCATTCAGATTCTGTTCACCACCCTTTTCGCCTATGCTTTCATCCTGTTGTACCATCCCTTTGGATCCCAGGCATGGTTTGATCTTGACAGCGGGCGTTTTGCCTTCTTCTCTGGCGCACTGGTTGCCCTGGGAATGGCAGTCGTGATCATATCGCGAGTCATCATGACCCAGATCAGGAAATGGAGAACCATTACCTTTGCCGGATATGCTCTCATGATCTTCATTGAAATCGTGGCAATGACCGGGTTTTTCATGATGATTCAAAAGGTCTTTCTCAAGGATCCCCGGTTCTGGTTCGAAATCTACTATCTGGCCATCCAGAACGCCAGCCTGATTCTTCTCATCCCCTATCTCATCAGCCTGCTATATTTTGCGTGGGAAGACAAAAAAGCCAACCTGGATAAACTGATGCAGGAAAGGGAGGGGTACATCGGGCCCAGGTTCGTCCCTTTTCATGATGAAAATGGAGAATTGAGGGTTACCCTCAACCTCGACGACCTGCTCTACCTTGAGGCCAGTGAAAACTATGTAGTGATTCACCACCTGAACAACCGGCAGCCCGACAGAACCCTGCTCAGAAACAGTATGAAAAGGCTGGAGCAAAACCTCAGCGCCTTTCCGGTTACCCGTTGCCACCGCTCCTATATGGTCAACATTGAAAAAATCAGGATGGCCAAAAAGATCCCATCCGGCTATGTGCTGGTCATGAACAGCACCAATGCCGTTCAGATCCCGGTATCAGAAACCTATAAATCCAATATCATACACCAACTGAAGTAAGATTATGAAATTGATACTACCCATGCTTTTGCTGGCGTCACTCCTCATGACAGCCTGCCAGAATCCAGATAAAACCAAAGCCCAACCCGCATCCGAGACTGAGGTGGCTGCGGGTTATGACAGCCTCCTCGCCCTAAAGCTCGGGGCTGACCAATGGGGTATGAGCCAATACGTGATCGCCTTTCTGAAGGCAGGTCCCAACCGTCCGGCCCATCCCGATTCTGCTGCGCGCCTGCAGAAGGCACACATGGAAAACATATCCAGAATGGCCTCCGAGGGCAAACTGCTTCTGGCCGGCCCCTTTTTAGACGGTGGGGAACTGCGGGGTATCTACCTTTTTGATGTCAAAACCATTGAGGAGGCCAGAACATTAACCGAGACTGACCCAGCTGTTCAGGCCGGGTCGCTGATCATGGAACTGCATCCCTGGTACGGCAGCGCCGCCCTGAGAGAGGTAAACGCCATCCACAACCGGATATCCCAACCAGTACCAGCAACCAGCAACCAGTAACCAGCAAAATCTTCTATTTTTGGCGCATCAAATTTCCGTTGGATGAACCAGCATCCGGATTTTATCATTATGGTTGGCATTGCCATTGGATTATCAATGGATGCCCTGGCCGTTTCCGTTGCGAACGGTGCAATGGTTCAGGGACTTCGCTTCAGGCAGGCCCTCAGGATTGCATTCTTTTTTGGTTTATTTCAGGCCATTATGCCTTTGATCGGTTGGGCTGCAGGAACAACTTTCAATCAATATATCAACCGTTTCGACCATTGGATCGCATTCGGACTGCTTTTCATCATCGGGGGCAGGATGGTAATTGAGAGCTTTTCAGGCGCCCATGCTAAAGTGAGAAACTGTCTTCACTTTCCAACGCTGCTGATGATGTCGCTCGCCACCAGCATTGATGCCCTGGCAGTCGGAGTCAGCTTTGCCATGCTGAACGAAGGGATCTGGTACCCCATCCTGATCATCGGAGTGATAACATTTTTTGTATCCATGCTGGGCATCCGTTTCGGAAAAAGCGTCGGTCCCCTTTTCGGGAAAAGGGTCGAAATGATCGGAGGTTTGGTCCTGATCGGAATTGGATTTAAAATTCTAACCGAACATCTTGCAAACAACCTTTAAACCAGAAACCATGAAGCTTTCGACCTTGCTCCTGATCCCGGCACTAATGCTAAATTTTCAATGGGTCACGGGACAGACAGACCCCAGGCAAGAAGATTTTGTTAAGGTTAAAACACCGGTCGATATTAACGGGCAGTGGTTTCTGGCCCATCAGACCTTCTTTGATGCTAATGCCATTGAGAATCAGTTCACCCTGAAGCGGGGGTATTTAACTTTTAAGAAGGATTTTAATGAAACCTTTTCAGTGAGGTTTACCCAGGACATTACCCTTGATCAGGAAGGCAGCGATGCAGGAAACATTGAAATGCGCCTGAAATACCTGTTTCTGCATGTGAATCTTCATGCACTCCCGCTGTTAAAAAATTCATATGTCGAACTGGGTATGGTTTCAAGACCCTGGCTTGACTTTGAGCAGGAGGTGAACGATTACCGGGTTCAGGGACCCATGTTCATGGAATCTTTCAGGGTAATCGGTTCGGCGGACTTCGGGCTCCACATGGTTACCCTCCTGGGAGGGGAAATTGATGATGAATACCAAAAGAGGGTCAGCAAATCTTATCCGGGCAGATACGGCAGCTGGTCGGTCGGTATCTTCAACGGGGGTGGTTACCATGCACTTGAATTCAACCCAAACAAAACCATCGAAACAAGGCTCTCTCTGAGACCCTTTCCGAATCGTTTGCCCGGACTTCAGTTCACCTACCACGGAGCCTTCGGAAAAGGCAACTCCCCCTCATCACCCGATTTCAGGATTAACCAGGGATACATATCCTACGAAGCTCCAAGGTTAATTTTGGCGGCGCAGGCCCACCAGGGCACCGGAAACAGTTACGGAAATTTCATGATCGATGATCTGCCATTTGCCCACCGCGGATTTCATTTTTTCGGGGAATTGTATCTGATTGAAAAAAGACTTTCTCTTTTGGGGGCCTACGGACAATTTGAGGAGGACCGGCAGGGTTGGACAGCGGCATCCAGAAGCATGGCCGGAATCTGCTATCATTTTCTGAACAGTCAGAAATTTCTGATTGATGTTGAGCAATACCGGACTCCTGACGAAAGCAGGCTCATGCTCGAAGCGGTTTTGGAGATAAGGTTCTGATCAACCAATTCGCTTTTTCATAACTTAGTGCCGGTAAACCACCGGTATGTTCATCGATTACCTCATCAGTTTTATCCTGGCGCTGATCATGTTTACGATCGGCTCAACCCTGAAACCCGGCAATTTTGTTTATCTGGCTAAGAACCCGAAACTGGTTACGATAGGGCTGTTGCTTCAAATGCTGTTTCTTCCGGTTTTGGCATTCATCCTGGTCAGCTGGTTCCCCATGCGGGATGAATTTAAGGTAGGAATCATGGTCCTTGCCTTGTGTCCCGGAGGTACAACCGCAAACCTGGTAAGCTTTCTGGTTAATGCAGAGGTGGCCCTTTCGATTGCACTGACCAGCATCAACAGTTTTCTGATTCTGGCTACCATTCCGCTCTTTACCTATCTTACCCTCATCTTCTTCACCGGACATGGTGACATTATTCATCTGCCCGTGGGAGACACCATCATCAATATCCTCGTAATCATTTTGCTTCCGGTCGCACTGGGCATGCTTTTCAACCGCTTCTTTCCGACAGCTTCCCTGTTTATCAAAAATCCTTTGAAGTATCTCACCATCGTCATGCTGGCCGTGATGTTCCTGATCAAATTCTTTGCACCGAACAGCCAGGGTGGAAGCGGTATTACCGGACGTGATATCCTTATCCTCCTTCCCGTGACCCTCCTGATTCATGTCCTTTCTGTGATTCTCAGCTATTACCTGTCGAGACTGTCAATTACCTCTATCAGATCATGTACCACCATTGCCATTGAGGTAGGCCTGCAAAACACAACACTTGCCCTCTTGATAACCAGCACCTTACTAAAGAATGAGGAGATGGCCAAACCTGCCCTGGTATACGCGTTGTTCTCCTTTTTTACCACTTTTGGGTTTGCCTGGTGGGTAATGAAAAGAAACCGGAAGAGAATCGAACAATATGAATC
>CAYGOU010000149.1:0-2188 GCA_964351455.1 uncultured Porphyromonadaceae bacterium | reverse complement strand
GCAGGGGGCTTACCACAACCTCAGGAGGTAACATTTCAATCCATGATCAGAACGGTGACATTTGGGTTACCCCTTCGGGAGTTGATAAGGGAACACTAACCGCTTCAGACATCATGTGGGTGAGGAAAAACGGAACGATCACCGGTCAGCACAGCCCCTCATCCGAATATCCCTTTCACAAGGCCATATACCAATGCAGGCCCGATATACGTGCCATTGTTCATGCTCATCCGCCTGCTCTGGTCTCATTCAGCATTGTCAGAGATTACCCCGACACCAGGGTTATTCCCCAGGCTCATGCCATTTGCGGCGAAATCGGCTATGCCCCTTATGAATTGCCAGGAAGCGAAGAACTTGGTCGTTCCATAGCCATGCAATTTGAAAAAGGGCACAACTCAGTTATCATGGAAAACCATGGAACGGTGGTTGGCGGCATTGACTTGCAGGAGGCATTTCAGCGTTTTGAAACTCTTGAGTTCAGTGCCAGGTCTTTGCTTTTTGCCAAAATGCTTGGCGAGCCCAATTACCTGACCGACCAACAAATTGATGCCTTTGAAGCGCAGTACGCAACGTCCCTGCCTGACCTCACCCATGTTGAATACCCCCCCGATGAGCTTGCAATCCGGTCTGAAATCTGCCGTATGGTTCACCGGGCATGTCAGCAAGGACTCATGATCAGCACCTATGGTACCGTTTCAGCAAGATGGAAAGAGAATGATTTTCTGATCACCCCAAGAAACGTATCGAGATGGGATCTTGAGCTCCCTGATGTGGTTCAGATCAGGGGTGGAAAGAAGGAACCGGGTAAGATCCCGAGCCGTTCGGTGCGTATACACCAGGAGATTTATGAGCAAAATCCTGATATTCAGGCCATCATCCTGACTCAGGCCCCCTATTCAATGGCCTTTGCCCTGACCGGGCAGTGTTTCAACGACCGCACCATTCCTGAAAGCTGGATCCTTTTACAGGATATTCCGATACTGCCATTTGGGGCGCACTTTGCCGGACAGAACAAGATCAGTTCGATCCTAGGACCTAAGCACCCGGTGCTGATCATCCAGAACGACAGTATTCTGGTCACCGGGAAAAACCTGCTGCATGCCTTCGATCGGCTCGAGGTTGCTGAGTTCAGCGCCAGATCGCTGATTTATAGTAAACCGTTGGGTGATTTGAAACCGATCAGCACTGACCAGATAGAGGCACTCAGAAAAAAGTTCTTCCCGGGATCCGATTGAATACTCATGGGTTGATTACTTTAGTGTCTTATGATTTCTTTCTGAAACAAATCCGGCCATGGCAAAAATGTATTGTCCCAAATGCGGAATTCACCGCTTCATGGTGAAAAACGACCGGGGAGAAGGGGTGGTGGTAGTGGTTTCGCGGGACCTTGAAATCCTGCCCGTTGACCCTGATGTTTCTCTTGCGGGATATGATCTCAGTCTGCTTTTCTGCCTGGGATGCTCATGGAAGGGATCGCCCCAGCAACTGAAAAGAATACCTTCGTAGATGGCACAAAAAAAATCTTCGGTTTTTTTTCCTGTCAATTTGGATTTCGGACATTTTTCTACATTTGAACAAAACTTTAAAACATGAAACAGTTCGATAACGAGGAAGCACTTTTTGACCCGGAAGATGAAAATTTCATGATCACACCGACCGAGGATGATGATGAAGAGGATTCCATATTTGATGATGAGGAAGAATTTGATATTGACGAAGAAGACCTTGAGGAATTCGACTTCGATGAACTGGATAAAGACGAATTCGGATTTGAAGACGAAGAGGAGGATGATTTTGGTTTTGACGATGACGAGGAGGGAGACGAAGATGAACTTGGCTCCTGGGAGGAGGAGGATGATTTTCGTTGATTTTCGTCCACAGGAATTCAGACCGGCTTTACTCTTTCAGCCATAGGACAAGCCTGCGGGGACCCTGCGCACCAATCACGAGAGACTGTTCGATGTCGGCAGTCTTTGATGGTCCCGACATAAACAAACCGTAAGCGAAACGTTCGCTGCCAATTCTTTCGTAAGCCTCGTGCATATTGCCTGCGATTTGTGTAGGATTTAGGATTACCACTAAGGTTTCAGCCAGAAACGGCAAGGCTCGGTTGTCGCCAAAAGCGTCACCATTGATCCAGCATGCACCGTTTTCAGCAACCAGAAATGCCCCTTCAAGAATCAGAACC
>CAYGOU010000148.1:0-7696 GCA_964351455.1 uncultured Porphyromonadaceae bacterium | reverse complement strand
GGCATACATATCTTCCCACATTGATTCGAGTCCACGGCCCCAGGCGTCTCTTACCCCGGGGTCGGTTACGATCTCCTGCCGGTTATAGGTATTCAGGTGGGCAAACTCACCGAAGAGGAGGGGCCGGTCGTATTTCCATGCCACCCGCGGACCGCCGGGCCCGGGGTAATGGATGTTGGCAATCTGGCAGTTGAAGCTGCCATGGTTGTTATAACCGCCATAGGCCTGGTCATGAAAGCTGACCGGTCTTGAAGGGTCGATCAGGTTGACCTCTTCAAGAATTTTCTGCCAGAGGGGACCCCAGGCCGATTCATTTGCAAGCGACCAGATGAGCACAGAGGGGTGGCCCCGGTAGTGTTCAACGGTTTCGAGAATCTGCTGACGGATCAGATCGTACAGTTCGGTGTTGTGGGGGTCCGCCTCACGCCAATGGGCGTTTGCACCATGGCCGATCCAGCAGAGAGGAGCTTCGAGTTCAACGAAAAAGCCTGCTGCATCACAAAGTGCAATGAAATCCTCTGCCGGCGGATAGTGTGAAGTCCGGATGTAATTAAGGTTGGCCTCCTTGAGCAGTTTAACATCGGCGCTCCACTGTTCCATGGTAAGGCTTCTGCCACGGAGGGGATCCACCTCGTGGCGGTTCCAACCCCGGAGTTTTACAGGCTGTCCGTTGACCAAAAGTTTGTTTCCTGCCACCTCGATCTCCCGGATGCCGATTTTTCTTTGCACTTCCTGCAGCAACCGGCCATCCAGAAACAGGCTTATGGTAAGCTGATAAAGCCTGGGGTGCTCCGGATCCCAGGTGGATGCTCCAAAAACCATCATGGGAAGCATTCCTGAGAAACTGGCTGCAGGAGCCAGTTGATCCAAACTGAAAGCAAGCTCAACCGGCTGACTATCAGGCTTCGACATGTCATGTAATGCGGCTTTCACCCTCAGGTTTTGCTGGGCCTTACCCGTATGATTGGTGAGCTGATAATGGATATTGACTCTAGCATCCCTGAATTGGGAATCCAGATCGGTTTCAACATGGATGGAGGCCAGGTGGGTATGAGGAACGGCGAACAACTCAATCTTTCGGGTAATGCCTCCCAGCTGGTGGGCGGCGTATTGGGTTGCTGAGGCCAGGGTATCGGCAAGCGATTCGCTGATCAGACCTATAACGAGGCTGTTGATTTTTCCCGGCCTGGCATGCTGAGTCAGATCAAATTCGCAAGGGGTGAATCCCCCCATGTGCCTGCCAACTTCCTTGCCGTTAAAGTAAACAACAGCATCGCTGTAGAGAGCATCACATTTCAGGATGATCCGGTAATCCTTCCAGGATGATGGTAAATCAATAACTTTCCGATAGGCGGCCCGGGTACCAGGCTTGACTTCAAATCCCTGCATGAACCACTCACCCGGAACATCGATCTGCTGCCATGAGATCCGGGGGTTTTCTGCCCTTTTCCAGAATCCTGCCGGCGGGGCAGGGTTAAAGTCCCAGGTCCCGTTGAGCGATCGTACCGGATCCTGCAACCCCGTTACGGAGAAGGGCTTCGGGGTATATCTAATGGGTTGTGATTCAACGGCACAAACAGTGTGCAGAGCCGGATACAAAAGCCCAGCCAGCATCCAGATAATAATGGAAGTTCTTTTCATAGGGTTGTTATGAGGTAAAAACAAATATAGCAATAAGCGTAGAGTGACAATTCTCGTCTTTTTAGCAATCACTTTTTGCTATATTGTCGCGGTTTAAAATGTCCGTTTGCATGAAGAGGTTCTGGGTGCTGTTTATTCCCGGCATGATCCTAGGAATCGTGCTGGTACTGCTTGGTGGAAGAGCAGTTGAAGTCACATCCACCGATAAGTTTTGCCAATCCTGTCACATTCACCCGCAGGCCGATATGGCCTGGAAGAAATCGGTTCACTATGACACCCGAAGCGGAGTGCGTGTACACTGTGTTGATTGTCATCTGCCCCCAAAGGGCGATGGATATCTATACCATAAGGCAATCACCGGAATACGGGATCTGTATGGTATGTGGTTTAAAGACTCTGCCTCATTTAACTGGGAGCAGAAATCGAGTTTGGAATTTGCCGTAAAACATACCTTTGAGGCATCCTGTCTGAAATGCCATCAGAATCTGTTTCCCGCCAAGCTCACCAAGGAGGGTTCTACGGCCCACCTATATTACGACAATCAGGTAAAGGAGGGCAAGGATATCCGCTGCATCAACTGTCACCTGAATGCAGGGCATTACGATCCCAACTTCACCCACGCCAGCAACACCGGATTTGGACTTGTGAGTGCTGATCCGGCCAAGCTTTTCACTGAGCCCACTCCGGTCACGGCGTTTGAAAATTTCACAGAACAGATACCGGGATCCGCGGTTTCATTTAACATGATTGCCATTCCAGGAGGGACCTTTACACTTGGAAGTCCTGAGAATGAAAGCTATCGGCAGGAGGATGAGGGTCCGGCTGTTGAAGTAAGGCTGAGTTCGTTCTTTATGGCCGAAGTTGAGGTTACCTGGGATGAATACCTTGCATTTTATGCACAGACTTCGGCCCAGGGAAGGTCAAGTGACACCGAAGGAGCTCACAGCAATGAGATTAAGAAAGCAGGACTGGATGCCATAGTGGGAGCCACGCCCCCTTACGGGCAACCCGATCAGAACTGGGGCAAGGGAACCCGTCCCGCCATTTCGATGAGTTACCATGCTGCAGAGACCTATTGCCGCTGGCTCTCTCAGGTCACCGGCAAACGATACCGGCTGCCCACCGAAGCAGAATGGGAATATGCCGCTAAGGGAGGCGCCACAACTCCATATTTCTTCGAGGGAGATCCAAAGAAATTTGAGAAGAAAAAGTTATTCTCTTCAAAGAGAGACACCGCCATGATCGGCCGTTACGTGATCTACAGCGAAAACAGCAAAGCAAAGACGCAGCAGCCTGATGTGGTGCAGGCCAATCCATACGGACTCAGGAACATGCTCGGAAATGTGGCGGAATTTTGCGCCGACTGGTATTCTCCTGATGCGTACAGCAAATATACTGGCGGGGTTCTTGATCCGAAGGGACCGGCAGCGGGGGAGGAGCGGGTGATCAGAGGAGGCAGCTACCGAAGCAGCGCCGCACAGGTTCGCAGTTCTGACCGCGATCAGACCCAGACCGAGCAATGGCAGAGAACCGATCCGCAGATCCCAAAGAGCAAATGGTGGTACTCTGATTGTTTCTTTGTCGGATTCAGAGTGGTTTGCGAATTTGATGAGAACACCGGGAATTTGTAACTTTAAAAGTTTTGACACTTAATAAACCTATGTCATGAAGAATAAATCATCCCTGAGCCGTCGTAACTTTCTGGGCCGGGCAGCAGCTGCCGGAGCCATGGGCGTGGTAGCAACTCCCGCCTTTTTGCATTCTTGTGCACCCAAATCAAAAGAGGTAGACTATCTCCTCAGCACCAGACTGGATGTCGCACCCGACGGTCCGTTACTGAAAGCCGGATTGATCGGCTGCGGGGGCCGGGGAAAAGGAGCGGCCCAGAATTTCCTGGATGCCGGTCCGAATCTACAGGTGGTCGCACTGGCCGACGTGCTGCAGGAACGCATCGACGATGCACGCAAAACCCTGAAAGAGAGCCGCAATGTCGACATCCCGGATGAGAACTGTTTTCTGGGATTCGATGGGTACGAGAAAATGATGGCCCTTGACCTGGATGTGATCCTTATGGCCACCCCGCCCAATTTCAGGCCCATTCATTTCGAAGCCGCCGTTCAGGCGCGCAAGCATGTCTTCATGGAGAAGCCCGTTGCAGTTGATCCCGCAGGAGCCATCTCGATCATGGCAAGCGCAAAAAAGGCTGAAGGCATGGAGCTTTCGGTTATTACCGGAACCCAGCGGCGGCACCAGCGCGATTACATTGAGCTCTATAAAAGGGCAGCCGGTGGTATCATCGGTGAAATGGTGAGCGGCAATGTCTATTGGAACCAGTCAAAGCTTTGGCATAAAGATCCAAATCCATCCTGGTCAGAAATGGAATACATGATCCGCGACTGGGTTAACTGGACCTGGCTGTCGGGCGACCACATCGCTGAGCAGCATGTACATAACCTGGATATTGCCTTCTGGTTTGCGGGAGCGTTCCCAACCAGAGCCCTCGGTTTTGGTTCAAGACACCGCAGGGTCACCGGTGACCAGTATGATAACTTCAGCATTGATTTCGCTTTTGAAAACGGAATGCACGTACACAGCATGTGCCGTCAGATCAACGGATGCGGTGGCGGTGTGTATGAAAGACTCCAGTATTCAGGCGGTTCAGCCAATTTCCACTGGAACAATTGCCAACTTCTTGACCTGGCAGGCAAGGAGGTATATACCTATCCTTACCTGGTCGACGAAAATGGCGGCAAACGTCTGCCTGTGGGACCATACAACCAGGAACACATCGACCTGGTAACGGCCATCCGCACGGGAGTGCCGATCAACGAAGCAGAAAACACCGCAAAATCAACCATGGCAGCCATCATGGGACGCATCTCGGCCTATACCGGCAAAGAGGTGACCTGGGATGAAGTGATGAACTCCGACATGAAACTCGGTCCCAAAGTGTTTGTCATGGGCCCGGTTGAGATCCCCAAGGAGGTACCCGTACCGGGTGAGGCGTATAATCCGAATGCTTAGGAGAGGCGAGAGGCGATACGCGAGACGCGAGAATTGATGAATGATGAATGATGAATGATGAATAATTCAAGAAGAGCGTTTGTAAAGAGGGCGATGGCAGTGACCGCTGCGGCGGTTGCTGCCCCGTCGGTTTTGAAGGCATCATCAGTTGCCTCTGAATCCAAGCCGGCAGCACCGGGTGAGCCGTTCAAACTGAAATATGCCCCTTCGATCGGGATGTTCAGGGCTTCAGCGGGCGACGATCCGGTTGACAACATCAAATTCTGTTACGACCAGGGGTTCAGGGCTGTTTTCGACAACGGACTCATGGGCAGGCCGCCAGCTGAGCAGGAAAGGATTGCTTACGAACTCGACCGGCTGGGCATGGAAATGGGGCCCTTCGTGCTCTATGCTGATTTCAGCACCACCTCGTTCGTACTGAATAATCCCGAAGCCAGAAAAATGCTGATTGACAAAACCCGCGAAGGGGTTGAGGTGGTCAGGCGCACCGGCGTAAAGGGTGCCCTGATGGTTCCGGGCCGATACGATGAAAGACTTCACTGGGATTACCAAACCGCAAATGTCATTGAGAATCTGAAATTCTGCGGTGAGGTTGCCGAATCGGGCGGAATGACCATTGTCATCGAACCCCTCAACACCCTCAGGGATCATCCCGGCCTCTTCCTCACTGAAATTCCTCAGGCCTACATGATATGCCGGTCGGTAGGAAGCCAGTATGTCAAGATTGTGAATGACCTTTATCATCAGCAGATTACCGAAGGAAACCTGCTTCCCAACATCATGGAGGCATACGATGAAATCGGAGCCTTCCACCTGGGAGACAACCCGGGCCGCAGGGAACCCACCTCAGGAGAGATCAACTACCTGAACATTTTCAAATACCTCCACGAAAGGGGGTACAACGGTGTTCTCTGCATGGAGCATGGAAAAACCCTGTCGGGCAAGGAGGGCGACCAGCGGGTGATACAGGCCTACCGGCAGTGCGACGCCTTCTGATTTTCGGTTTTCTGCCGGTTGGGGATTAAACCCTCTTTGTCTATTAAGGTCATAGAGGAAACCATTAAGATCATGTAACATGAAAATCACCAATGCTTTTCTGATCCTGGCCGCTTCAGGCATTATTATTGGTGCCTGCCAGAAAACGACCGATACCACCGGAGTCCTTCCTGAAGGAAAAGAGATCTCCAACGATCTTGTTTTGATGGATGAACTTGAGGAGGAGCTGTTCAACGACCTGATTGACCTCGACAACTGGTGGCTTTATGGCACCAAGCAAGGGGGTGACGATTGCCGCATTGTGACCGTTGAACCCGAAGACCGCACCATCTGGCCAAAAACCATCACCATCGATTTCGGTGAGGGCTGCGAGGTGAGAGAGGGCGTGGTTAAAAAGGGAAAGATTGTCATCAGACAATCGGCACCGGCACATTCCGACACCTGGCGTAAAAGGGTGGAATTCGTGCGGTATCAGGTTAACGACGACCGGATTGCGGGATATCAAACCTTTGGATTCTCACGCGAAGGGCGTGCTCCTTCATGGCACACCTCCACCGACATGACCATCACTCTGGCCGAGGGCACCGAGATTAAAAGAGCGGGCCAGCATCTGCGGCAGCAAATTGCCGGTACTGAAACACCGCGCGAAAGGACCGATGATGTGTTCAGGCTCACCGGTGAGTCATCGGGCACCGGAAGAGAGGGGAAAAGCTACCATTCTGTCATCACCGAGCCCCTCATTGCACCCAATGCCTGCCGCTGGATAACTAAGGGAGTAAAGGAAATTACTGTGGGTGAAGAGTCAACCTCCGTGCTCGACTACGGAGACGGCACCTGCGATAACCAGGCGACTGTGACCCGCGACGGAGAGACGGTAACCATTACCCTGAGAGGCCGCAGATAGTCAGCAATAATCCAATTAAGAATTAAAATCAGGAGATTACCGGAAGGTGATCTCCTTTTTTATGGTCTCTTCCGCCCTGATCTCAAAGAAATCGATCCTTGCCAGCACCGAACCATCCGGCTGACGAACCCCGGAAACCAACTGATAGGCACCAGAAGGCAATGCAACGGGATAGTCCCAGAACTGAACCGGCAAACCATGTTCGTAATCAAGGGTTTTATAACTCCCACCCTCAAGCCTGGCCAAAGTGAAATCACGATAATAAAGGCAAGTTCCGCTGTGGCTACCCTGAACCCAAAGCGAAAGAGATCCGGTTGCCTCCAGGTCGTTTTGTCCTTTCCTGTCAAGTTTTCTCCACCAGTTTCCGTCCCAGTATTGCGGAAACCCAGTCCCGGGCTCGAGCCTTGCCGGAATCCCGGCAGTCCTTAAAACCGCAATAAAGAAAAGATCCAGAGACCCGGGGTCGCTCACCCGGAGGCTGAGGATTCCGGCCGGAGTAAGGCTTACCCGGTAATGGTTCTCGTCTTCAACCAGTTGAATGTTCGACTTCACCCAGTCAAGAATCCTCTCCGGATGCTCCCTGAGATTCATGAGAAAATCCTCTCCCAATTCATACCTGATCAGGCTTCGGTACGACACCAGCATCTCATCCGCAACCCTTGGGTTTAAAACCCAGCGGCTGAAAAACCTCGGATCGGGTTCAAGGTTAAACTCCGAAAGGTCCAAATCTGTATAGGCAGTCAGATGATCCATGAGGATATCGGCCCGCGTGTCGCGAAGGTCCTTCTCAGATACATGCATCAGCAGTTCCATGGCCTGAAACCGCTGGTCGGGGCGAACCCCGTCAAGGAATTCCACGATCTCTTGCCAGTTTCCGCGACTCTGCTCAAGCAGGGAGACAATCGACCCGGGATCCATGCTCCATTCAAGAGCCAGCTGCACCGATTCTTCATGGCCTATGAAAGTCGCTTCGCGCAGTGCCCGGATTGAATCCTCCACGAGCAGCCTCATCCGGTTCTCCTCCATTCCTGATCGGTCAACCGGCCAGGGCTCCGGAACAGCAGGGGGGTTCATGTTGATATCGACGATCCGTTCGCTAAAGTCTTGCTTTGAAACCACGCAAAGCAGGGT
>CAYGOU010000147.1:0-7729 GCA_964351455.1 uncultured Porphyromonadaceae bacterium | reverse complement strand
CAGTTTCAGGTTCCGGATGTTTTTACCCGATGGCGCGTGATGGCGGCGGTTCATACCGGAGAGGTGGCATCAGGTTCTGGCTCTGGTTCATTTATTTCTTCGAGGGACCTTATGATCAGGGAGAATTTTCCGGGCCATGTTTGGACGGGAGATACCTTGCAGCTGACGGCCAGGACCGATTGGAAGGGACCTGGTGACATTGAAGTTACAGCACGGCTGGAGTTGGGTTCTGGCACGCAGATTATTACCCATTACCAACCCATCCTGACAAAACTGTCTTCTGGCGGAAGTGCCACGATCGAATGGCCGTGGCGGGTTTCCAATGACCATGACCACCCATTCCGGCTATCGGTTGAATCAGCGTATGGAGCTGATGGTTTGACTGACACGATCCGGGGACTCCCTGATGTTATTCCGGTTTGGAAAAGCAGTCCGTTTTACCTGATGGAGGGAGGGAAAAAGAGATGGACAGGTGAAGTGAAGTCAGGTCAGCACTCTATTGAACTCTCCCTGTCGCCGGCCTGGAAGCTTTTTAAGGAGATGCCGGTCATTGTTGGCCAGGAGCGCGAGAGCAGTGAGTATTGGTTTACCCGGCTATATCTGGCGGCCATCACCGGCAAGATAGCCCAGCTTCATCCGGATTTCTCACGGTGGTATCTTGACCGGCCGGTTGAGGAGCTGATGAAGGATTTCAGGTTCACCGGAGTTGATTCATTCCCGCTTAACCAGGGGTCATTGGACTCCTCTCCCTGGATCCAGGATGCTGATCAGGAGCGAAACCGGATTATTCAGATGAAGAGTTGGCTGAATCCTGCAGAGCGTGGCAGGGATGTGAGCCGCTCTCTTGAGAAGCTGATGGATCTTCAGTTACCTGATGGTACTTGGCCATGGTTCAAGGGGATGGGGCGAGACCTGTTTATGACACAGTTCATTCTGCAGGGAATTGGAGAGTTGAGGCAGCTTGAGGTCATTGATATTATGGGTGATCCGCATGCAAGTTTCCTCTTGGGCCGTTCAATTGAAACCCTTGACATGTGGATGCGGCAGGAGTTTCTTTCACTCCTCGAACGGGACTCCATGCTGGAGTCGCCTTATCAACTGAGTGCCCTTATGGTGCATTACCTTTTTACCCGTTCATTATATCCGGGATTACTCATAGAGCCCGGTAATGAAATTGCCTGTCTCCATTTTCATGGCAGATTGGAAAAGGAGTGGCAGAAACAGCCTGCCAACCTACAAGCCATAATTGCCATAACAGCCTGGAGATTGGGGCGGCCTGGACTTTACGAAAAAATCGTGGCATCGATTAATGAGAGACTGCTGACCGGACCGGATGGTGAGATGTTCCATCCCAGATGGGGCAGGGAGGCTGGCTGGGCTTACTGGGACCTGCTGACGCAGAGCAGGATCATTGACCTCTTCTCTTTGGAAGAGGAGACCCGCGGCTTACTCAATCCGCTGAAAGGATACCTGCTGAAACTTAAGAGGGGCCGGGATTGGGGTAATGGTTTCAATGCGGCACAGGCCACCAGATCCCTGTTAATGTCAGGGTATGACTCGGTAGTAACAAAAGGCTTGGCTGAAGCGGAGATTGGCTCTCTTCGGCTGGATGCTTTGAGGATATCAACCGGGTTGGATCCTGCTGAAGGTTACTACCATTATGATTGGCATCAGGAGGGAAATGAAAGTTCCCGGGTCAGCGTAACTCATCTGGGGGGAGGAATGATTTGGGGTACCCTCCATTCATTTGAGAAAGTCACTCTTGAAAGTCTTAAGGAGGAGCAGGGGAGCGACCTTGTTTTAAAAAGAGAGTTGTATCAAAGAGATTCTCATGGCAAGTTGAATTTGGTAACCAAGGATACCACTGTGGAGGTGGGTTCGAAACTTGAAATCCACCTGACGATTCAGGCTGCACAGGATCTGAGCTATGTCAGGATCGAGGATTTTCTGGGAACAGGATTTGTGCCGGTTTCATTTACATCGGGTCACCGCTACCAGCACAATCTTTCGTTCTATCAGTCGCGTGAAGCCTATTCGATGGTGCTTTACCTTCCCCTGTTGACCAGGGGAGTGCACCATCTGGTGCTGGAGGTTAATGCCGGTCAGGCAGGATCACTTTTCGGAGGTTATGCAGGAATACAATGCCTCTATGCTCCGGAATTCTCCGCCTGGTCCTCCTCACAACGCATCAGGGTGGTAAGCCGTGATCAGGCTGGTTCTAGTGCAACAGTAAAATGACGCAGGATCGGTGCTTCGCGCACGATTTTATATCCTGAAGTGATTTTTCCGGCCCTTTCCATCACATTGGCAGCTGCTACCGCCACATAATCCATGTGGTTTTGAGAGTATACCCTCCTTGGAATGGCAAGTCTGACCATTTCAAGATTGGGGTACCGGTTTTTTCCGGTGACCGGATCGCGGTCGGCCATCAGGGTTCCGATTTCAGCCGAACGTATTCCGCCCTCTTTGTAAAGTTCAATCGCAAGGGTCTGGGCCGGAAACTGATCACGGCTGACCTGGGGAAGTGCCCGCAGGGCATCCACAAAAATGGCATGACCTCCAAAGGGTTCAAGCAGCGGCACACCCACCTCCTTCATGCGATTGCCCAGCCAGGCCACCTGATGAATCCGGGCCTCAAGGTATTCAAGTTCTGTGCTTTCACGAAGGCCTTGTGCAAGGGCAGCAAGGTCACGTCCTGCCTGTCCTCCATAGGTCAGATATCCTTCAAACATGATGTTGAAGACTGAGGCCCTTTCATACCAGTCGGCATGTCTCATAGCCAGAAGTCCTCCGATGTTTACAATGGCATCCTTTTTTGCTGAGAAGGTCATGGCATCGAAATAGGAAAACATTTCAAGAATGATCTCCCGTATTGGACGGCCGGAGAAGGCTGGCTCGCGATCACGGATAAACCATGCATTTTCAGCAAACCGGGCGGCATCTATGACCATGGGTTTGTCGAATTCTTTGGCTAATTTGCTGACCTCTTGGATGTTATTGATTGAAACGGGCTGTCCCCCTGCAGTGTTGCAGGTGGCAGTGATGATGATAAAGGGGATTTTTTCACGGTGGTTTTCAAGCTCCTTGCGCA
Source organism: uncultured Porphyromonadaceae bacterium (assembly GCA_964351455.1). Lineage (GTDB taxonomy): Bacteria > Bacteroidota > Bacteroidia > Bacteroidales > UBA12481 > JAGHDB01. The sequence continues at coordinate 4,638 of CAYGOU010000147.1, read as the reverse complement.
GCTTGACCAGGTCAACGTTCCCCTTGAAGGGATGGATCAGTGTGGGGTCTGATGCCTCGTCGATGGTGCAATCAATGGCAGCTGCTTTCCGAAATTCAATGTGCCCCTTGGTGGTGTCAAAATGTGCGTTACCCGGGATGCGGTCGCCTGCCTTGATCAATGTTGAAAATAGTACATTCTCAGCGGCTCTTCCCTGGTGAGTGGGAAGTAAATAACGGAATCCGGTCAATTCTTCAACAGTATCCCTGAGCAGTTCGAATGACCTGGATCCGGCATAGGATTCATCTCCGGTCATGATGGCCGCCCATTGCCGGTCGCTCATCGCTCCGGTACCCGAGTCTGTCAGCAAATCGATATATACTTTGTCGCTTTGAAGGTTGAAGAGATTGAAATGAGCCTCACGGATCCACTTCTCTCTTTCAGCAGGCGAACTGGACCGCATTATTTCAATGGTTTTTGCCTTGTAGGGCTCAGCATATGGCAGTTTCATGGAATGATTGTTTGTGGTTGTGGTGACGAAGAATGAATGTAATTGGCAGCAGGTGCCAGACCGCCAGGCTTAGCGGGAAAAGGCAGCAAACCGGTCTCTTCTCTTAATGTTCCTGAAGCGAAGTTTGCAGAGTAATGATTTCAAGCGGGATAGGATCATGTTCTGCAAATTTCTTAAAAAATAAAATAGAACCATGCGATTTGCGTATTTAAGAAATGGACCCTGAAATATTACCTTTGTGTAATGGCCAAATTTGTTGAGATATGACGAAATATTTATGGATAATGGCTTTGGGAATTCTTCTCTTTTCTGCGGATCTTCTGGCGGTAAGTAGCAGAAATCCCAACGGGTGGCAAAAAGATACCGTTAAGATCAATAAAGACTCCCTAATGCAGTTGATCAGGCAGAAAGACTCCCTTCTCTTTCAGGCCAGTCTTGATTCGCTCTTTATGATCAGCATGGTCAGGAGTCTGGAAAAGGATTCGGACAGCATGACCCTGGTACACAGGAGTCTGTTGCTTAAAACGAAGACAGATTCTGCTCTGGCATACCAAAGAAGGCAGGAGTCTGTTTCACTCAACCGTACAGCCAGATGGAACCTTAGAGATTCGGTTTTTCTGATCGATGAAGATTCAGTAAGGCGCTCGGTGGGTCGTCTTCTGGATGTCATGTTCGATGATTCAGCCACCTCAGTCAGGCCATTTGAGCTGAGATACAGTATGCACCGCCTTATGCATCACCTGGCTAATGATTCGGTCAACCTGAGGTTTCTGAATGCGAAAAGTGATACGATCAACCTTACCCTTTCAAAATTCTATCCCGATTCGGCCGCCTTCTTTGTGATGAACGAGGCCATGGATTCAGCCAAGATTTTTATCCGGTCTTTAGATAAAAACACACTTTATCTCTGGGTGAATGACGACCTCATGCTGAAAAAAATGCTGAAAAAGCCAGCTTTGGCCAGTATGATCAAAACGCATCAGGTGGAGTTATCGAAACATAAAATGGCTCGCCGGCCCTTGCCTCCGATGCCGCACAAGCCCTGGGACCTGGGGGCTGAATTTAATTTCGGACTGAGCCAGGTTGCATTTTCGCATTGGGCAAAGGGGGGGATTTCTACCATTACTTTCACTCCGGATGTCAGAACGTGGGCAAATTATAGCCGGGGCAACATGAGCTGGACCAATGTCTTTCAGCTGGTAGAGGGATTACAAAAGCAGGAATTACAGAGCATGCGGAAAAGCCAGGACCGGATAGAACTCCGGTCGAGCTTTAACCACAAGGCATTCAGTAATTACGAATATTCACTGGATGGAGGCATTCTGACACAGTTGTTTAAGGGCTATGCATATCCCAACGACTCGGTTCCGGTTTCAAAGATCATGGCGCCCGGAACCATAACCCTAAACCTCGGTATGAACTACCGGCCACAAAAAGACCTTCTGATCAAACTCTCTCCTGCCGGATTCAAGACCACCATCGTGCTTGATACCGTTTTGATTGATCAGAGGAGATTTGGTTTGAAGGAGGGCCAGCGGTTCCGTCCCGAATTCGGTGCTCAGTTTTTCGGCCAGTATAAGGTGCTGCTCTTTCAGAATGTAACGATGACCACCCAGCTGACCCTGTTTTCGGATTACCTGGGTAAACCTGAAAATATTGATGTAGACTGGCGGCTGAAGCTGGATCTGAAGGTTAACAAGTACCTCTCAGCCTCCGTTAACACGCATCTGATCTACGATGAGGATATAATGATTCCATTGTTTGAGATAAGAGACGGGAAAAAGGTTAAGGTGGGTGAGGGAAGCAGGGTGCAGTTTATGGAATCGATGTCGATTGGATTCAAGTTTTACCTCTGATCAGCGAAAATATATGCTGAGTATTACGAAAAGGGCAAACAATACGCTGGCGATGCCGTTGGTGGTTCCAAAGGCCCGGTTTACCCTGCTTAGGTCATGCTGTGATACAAGACGGTGCTGTTGTATGAGCAGTGCTATGAATATGATTGCCCCTGCCCAGTAAAAGCCTCCCAGTTGGAGGGCAATGCCTGCGACAGTGACAAAGGCTGCTGTAAGAACGTGAAGGGCTCCCGAAATCATCAGTCCGCTTTGGATTCCATAAGAGGCAGGCACCGATTTCAATTGCTGACTTCGGTCAAATTCCACATCCTGCAGTGCATAGATGATGTCAAACCCACTGACCCAGGTGATGACCATGAGGGAAAACCAAACCGGAATCCAGCTAAAAGTACCCGTAACAGCCAGATAAGCGCCGATTGGAGCAAGTGAGAGTCCCAATCCTAGAATCAAATGGCACCAGCGGGTATAACGCTTCGTGAGGCTGTACCCGAGTATAATGATCAAAGCTACCGGAGAGAGATAGAAACACAGTTGATTCAGCAAGGCCGAACAGGTGATGAAAAGCATTCCGCTCAGGATGGTAAAGGTCAGGGCATGACCGCTCTTAATGATCCCGGCCGGAATCTCACGATCCCGGGTACGAGGATTTCTTTGATCGAAATGACGATCGGCCCACCGGTTAAAACCCATCGCGGCACTTCTGGCAAAAACCATGCATAGGATCACCAGCAGGAGGGTCGTTGGAGAAAAGGGAACCCCGGTATAGCGGATGGCCAGAAAGAATCCGATCATAGCAAAGGGCAGGGCAAAGATTGTATGGGCAAATACAATCATTGATAAGTAGTTGCGGGTTGATTTAAGACATTTACCCATTTTAATTAAATTTACCGGACAAGAATGGAAAATAATTATGAAAACTTCTAATCTGTTTGTAGGATTATTTTTGGTTTTAGGTGCTTTGTTTACAACTCCGGTATTTTCACAGGGCGGTGATCAGATTTTAGACGGAATTGGAGAAACAGGATTGATTGCTCGCTATAGATTTATAGGGGATGCAAAGGATTGGTCGCGTAATAATTATCATGCCAGTATTCACGGTTCTAATGTCAGGTTTGAAGAAGACGAACTGTTTGGTAAGGTACTCATCTTGCCGGGAGAAGGTGAAGCATTTGTTTCAATACCGGGTGCAGCGGTTACAGGAGAAGAATCACTCAGTATCACCGGCTGGATTTATTTGCGTTCTGCAAAGAGGGGCCAGATGTTTTTCAATTTTGAAAAAAATGGCATGAGCTATTTCTTCGCGGCCCCTGCAGGGGTTGAGGACAGAGAAGGTTACCAGGCTCAAATCACAACCAAATCTGACAAGTATAATGCAAGTTCACCAGCGGTGGCAGTTAATAAGTGGAATCATATTGCTGTTGTTTTTAATGCTCCGACAAGAACTCTGATTACTTACCTTAATGGAGCCCAGGTAGGTGAGGTAAAGAATTTGGCGGTTGAGCTGGAAAACCTGATCGATAATATTACAGTAGAAAACAATAAACTCTATATCGGAAAAGGACTGGCATCTGATAAAACCTTTTTAAATGCCAAACTGCACGATTTCAGGGTCTACCGGATCCCTTTGAGTGTAAGGCAGATTGCAAGGATTCATGCCAATGCGCTGAAAACTGAAGAGCCGGTTGTCAGAACCAGGGATGAAGCAGACCGGGGTCTTCCAAAATTTCCAGAAACAACCCCTCAGTTGTATAATGCTTATCTGGTCAGTGTTCCAGATATTCAGGTGGAGACCTCATTGGGCCACCTTCCAAGAATTCCACGCCATGTTCAGGGCGTTTACCTCAATGATGTTGAAGGACCAAATGTAAGAGTGCTATGGCCCTCACCTGTGGATAATAGTCAAGCGCTTACCTCTGGCACATATACAATAACTGGAAGCGTTGCCGGAACGAACATCCAACCCAATGCTGTTGTCATAGTTAATGAGGCCAGCAAGCCTTCCAGACCAGACCGTACACTAGAAGTGTTTAATCTTGAGCAGGTTATCCTTAATTCGGATCTATACAACAGTAACACAAAATTTATAGAGAACCGGGATAAATTCATAAAAGGCCTTTCCAATGCAAATCCTGACAATTTCCTTTATATGTTTCGAAATGCCTTTGGGCAGGATCAGCCTAAGGGAGCAGAACCACTGGGTGGTTGGGATAGCCAGCAAACGAAATTGCGCGGGCATGCAACAGGGCATTACCTTACCGCCATTGCTCAGGCGTATGCAAGTACCGGTTATGA
>CAYGOU010000146.1:0-7738 GCA_964351455.1 uncultured Porphyromonadaceae bacterium | reverse complement strand
GGGCAATTGCCTTTCTGAGGCAGGATCCTCCGTCCCGCATTCTCGACGTTGCCACCGGCACCTGCGATCTGGCACTTGAAGCCATGTCTCTGAATCCAGAACAGATCGTGGGAGTGGATATCTCAGAAAAGATGCTTGAAGCAGGCCGTAGAAAAGTCACTAAGGCTGGGTTGGATGGCATCATCGAATTGAAGGTGGCCGATGCAGAGGAGCTGCCCTTTGAAACCAATTCATTTGATGCCGTCATGGTTGCCTTCGGAGTCAGAAATTTCTCAAATCCGGTAAAGGGTCTCTCTGAAATGCTTCGCGTGCTCAGGCCGGGGGGACGGCTGGTGGTGCTTGAATTCACCCTGCCGTCGAATTCCCTGATCAGGGTCATCTACCGGTGGTATTTTCATCGTCTTCTGCCTTCGGTGGGCAGACTGATCGCAAAGAACCACCGGGCCTACCGTTACCTGCCTGAATCGGTTGATGCATTTGACAAGGGAGAGGCCTTTCTGCAGCTGCTGGATAAGGCAGGATTTGCTGAAAAAGCTCACAAAAAACTCACTTTCGGGATCTGTGGTTTGTATACCGCCAATAAAAGTGAAAGCAGATAATAATTTTTCTGCCGTATGTTAGTTATTAAGCTGAAAGGATAGATGCCGATGAGTAGAATAGGATGGATCGTTATACTGCTGCTGTTTCCGCTTTCGCTTATGGCTCAGAGAGCCAGGCCTCATAACCTGGGAGTGTTTGATTATCAGCAGTTTCATTTTGGATATTCGGTCGGAATCAACCGAATGGGCTTTACCCTTGTGCCGACCGATTCGACCTATTCAATCGGATTAAAGCAATATCCGGGTATCAACATCAACCTGATCACCAACTTTCGTCTGGCCAAATACCTGGATCTGCGGATCAACCCCGGGATTCAATTCAGCCAGAGAGATCTGACCGTTTGGAGGTTAAGTCATGTGCAGGACAGTACCGGTGCCGTTACGGTTGAAGCATCAGAGCAATGGGGTCCGAAAAAGGTAGAGAGTGTATTCCTGGATTTCCCCATTTTGCTTAAATACAGGGCAGAGCGCGTCAACAATTTTGCCCCCTATATCCTGGCAGGAATAAACCCCAGGATTGACCTTACCGGGGGGGAGATTCAGAACTGGAAACCGGTAAAGAGGCTGGTACGTGCCTTTGATGTTTATCCTGAACTGGGTATTGGCTTTGATTTTTACACCCCAAGGGTCAAGGTGGTGACGGAGCTGAAGTTTGCCATTGGTTTGCTCAATGTTTACAAGCACCCTGGCGAGGATGCTGAATACAGGCTTTATGCCGAAGGGGTGAGCCGCATTTTTTCACGGATGATTGTATTATCCGTTCATATCGAATAAGCTCAGTGAAACAGATCCTCGATCTTGAGCTTCATCCCGAGGTGGCCTTTGTGCCCGGAAATCTTCGCAAGGCAGCCGGTCAGGCTGCTGGTGTAGGGCTGAATGCCATGACAGGATTTCGCATCATCCGGCGGTCGGTTGATGCACGTCGAAGGCCAATTAAGGTGCATGTGCGGGTCAGCCTGACCTGGGACGAGGCTCCCGAATCTGAGACCCGGCCCGAGTTTGTCATTCCCAATGTTGAAAAGAGTCGACCGGTGGTCGTCATCGGAGCCGGTCCTGCGGGCCTTTTTGCAGCCATCCGGCTGGCGGAGCTCGGATACAAACCCATTATTCTCGAGCGGGGAAAGAAAATTGCAGAGCGCAAGTATGACATTGCCCGGCTTAACCGCAATGAAGCACTCGACCCGGATTCAAACTACTGCTTTGGTGAAGGGGGTGCCGGAACCTTTTCTGACGGAAAGCTTTACACACGCTCGCACAAAAGGGGAGATATTGAAAGGATTCTCAACATTCTTTATGCGCACGGCGCCGATGAGTCGGTTCTTTATGAAAGCCATCCGCACATCGGAACCGATCGACTGCCTGCCATCATTGCAGCCATCCGCGAAAATCTGCTCACGGCTGGCGCTGAGATTCATTTCAATCAGCGCGTCAGCCGGTTGACGGTCACCTCAGGGCGGTTGTCGGGAGTGACTACCGCATCCGGTGACCGCTTTTCAGGCGACGCGGTCATCCTGGCTACGGGCCACTCGGCCCTGGATGTGTATCATCTTCTGCATGAGTTTGAAGTCCCGCTTGAGGTAAAAGGATTCGCCATGGGGGTACGAATCGAGCATCCCCAGAACCTGATCGATCAGATTCAGTATCATTCCCGTGAAGGCCGGGGAAAATACCTTCCGGCCGCTGAGTATACGCTTGTCAAAAAGATTGAGGGGAGGGGAGTATACTCTTTCTGCATGTGTCCCGGCGGCATCATTGTTCCCTCCTCAACCGCTCCCGGCGAGACCGTGGTCAATGGGATGTCAAATTCGCGCAGGAATTCTCCGTATGCCAATTCAGGACTGGTGGTTGAGATCAGGCCTGAGGACCTTCAGGACTGGCAATCAGGGGGGGCATTTGCAGGATTGAACTTTCAGCAGCATCTTGAGAAGATGTGCCATCAGCATGGGGGCAATGGCATGGTGGCGCCGGCACAGCGTATTACAGACTTTGCGGCAGGACTGCCATCCTCGTCACTGCCGGATCATTCATATCATCCCGGACTGGTGGCATCTCCCCTGCATGAATGGCTGCCGGCCTCAATTGGTGAAAGACTTCGCTCAGCCTTGATCTTCTTCGGTAAGAGGATGAAGGGGTTCATGACCCGGGAGGCCATTCTCGTTGGGGTTGAATCGCGAACCTCATCGCCGGTCAGGATTTCAAGAGATCCGGCCTTTCTGATGAGCACCGGGATGCCGGGACTCTTCCCGGCCGGCGAGGGTGCCGGATTTGCGGGAGGCATTGTTTCATCGGCGATGGATGGCGAAAAGGCTGCTGAAGGGGTCAGCCGCTGGCTCTCCTCCTGAACTCACTGCAGACAATGGCCGCTGCGATGGCAACATTCAATGATTCAGCTTTCTGAGCATCATTACCATGTGATGGAATTCTGATCCATTTGCTGACCACCGGATTCCAATCCTCGTGTATTCCCCTGGATTCATTGCCCAGAACGATCAGTCCTGATTTCGGCAATTCGCAATGGTACAGGTTTTCTCCCTTCAGGGAAGTCCCGGTGACCTCTATGTCAGAAGAAAGTTGTGAGATCAGGGTACCGGTCTCCATAGAATAGAGAGGTACCCTGAAGAGTGAGCCCATGCTTGCCTGAACCACCTTGGGTGAATAGAAGTCGGCCGTTCCGGAGGTTGCGATCACACCATCGAGGCCAAACCAGTCGGCCAGGCGGATCATGGTTCCGGTATTTCCGGGGTCCTGTATCTCATCCATCACCATGAAAAGCTGACCGGCGCCGACCCCTCTCCATTCAGTGTCAGCCGGAAGACCAACCAGGGCCATGACCTTCTGGGGATGCTCAAGCAGGCTTATTCTCTCCATTTCTGCCTGAGGAACCGGCTCAATTCTGTCAGGCAGATTGCCGGCTCCCTGCAGATGCTGCTCCATCCACGCTTCGTCACCGGCCATGAGCCTGATTCTGAATTTTCCATCCGGTTGCAGGCGCAGGAGCTCTGCTACAGTTTTCGGTCCCTCGGCAAGAAAGAGGCCGTTCTCCTCTCTGACTCTTTTCCGGTGAAGCTGCCGGATCATATTCATTTCGGCACGAGTGAGCATAATTTCATCTGTTGTTATCCTGCAAATTTATAATTTAGGCGATTGCCGGAGGTGGTGTCCGGTATACTTATGAACTGGCAGACTGCAAAGACTCACCTGAGAACCATCCTCATACTGGGCATTCTTACGGGCACGCCGGGTTGCCAGCCTGCCAGGAGAGTTCCGGTCAACCAGCATATCCTTGTGTCAAACAGGATTCTGGAGGATGACGGGGAGATCAGCACACGTGAGCTCAACACTTACATCAAGCAGAAGCCGAATAAGAAAATCTTCGGGTTCTACAAGTTCCATCTGGGATTGTACAATCTGGCCAACCCCGTCAAAAAAAACAAGCTGAATGAGGGGTTGCGTAAAATCGGGGAGGCTCCGGTAATTTACGATCCTGCTATGACCCGCAAGTCGGTTGAGCAACTTACTACGCACCTGACCAACAAGGGTTACAGAAATGCCCTGGTCAGGGATTCTATGGCTATTAATGGCAAAAGGGCCGAGGTTTTTTACCGGATTCAGTTTGGCCAGCCCTACCGGATCAAATCCTTTGAGGTGGGAGATTCTTCTCTCGTGGCCGATCCCTGGGTACTCAAAACACTTCTGGCCGATGCATCTGCCTCGCTGATCAAGCCGGGAGTGCGCTTTGACAAGGATCTTTTGCAGGATGAAAGAAAGCGGGTCACCGGCAATTTGCTCAACAACGGGTACTATGGCTTTTCGCGGGATTACACCTATTTTTCTGCCGATACCCTTCAGTTTCCCGGGGAGGTGGTTCTGAAGCTGGGAGTTGAGAATCCAAGGATTTCGGTTGCACAGAACCAGACCCTTGACTATCATCCCCGCTACCGCCTGGGGAAAGTGTCCCTGTTTGCGGATTACAACGCCACCGATTATCTCCGTGATCCGGAAACCTATTTGAATGGAACAGACACCCTTCCCTTCAACGGATTGAATCTTTTATACGCAAAAGAGCTTCCCCACAGACCGGCCCTGCTATGGTCATCCGTTCAGCTACGCGAGGGTGAGCTTTTCAGGCAGCGCAACGTTGACGAAACCATTCAATCGCTCTCGTCGCTGCGTAATTTCAGACAAATCAACATCACCTACCAGCCTCAGCCGGCAGGTCCGGATTCAGCAGGTAATCTCGACTGCATGATTTTGCTCACGCCAGAGACCCGTCAATCTTACGATGTTGCCGTTGAAGGAACCTATTCATCCGGGAACATTGGCTTTGCCGGCAACCTGATTTATAAGCACCGTAACCTGATGAAAGGGGCCGAATACTTTGAGCTCAAATTCAAGGGTGCAGTTGAACTTCTGGCAGATGCAGTTGCGGATTTTAACAGGATGGTTGAACTGGGGGTGGAGACCAAGCTTGAAGTTCCCAGGACCTGGATCCCGTTTTTTTCAGTTGGATCCCTGCAGGGAGCCAAACCCAATTCATCCTTCACCCTATCATACAACTACCAGCAGCGGCCTGATTTTACCCGAACCATTGCCAATGCAGGATTCGGATACCGCTGGCGAACAGGAGTTAAGATCTCACATTGGTTGAATCTTTTGGAATTTAACTACATACATGTTGCGAATCTCTCCGATGCCTTTTACAACATCATCAAAGGCACCTATATTGAGAACAGCTTTCGTTCGCATGTCATTCCCGCCTTCAATTATACCTTCACCCTAAGCAATCAGGATGTTGACAAGGACAAGAGCTTCTACTACCTCCGGTTCAGACCTGAGATCGCCGGTAACTCACTGACAGCAGTCAACCGATTGCTTGACCGAGAAAGGCCTGAGGATGGTTATAACCTTTTCAGGACACCCTACTCGCAATACACCCTGGCTGATGTAGATTTCAGATACAATCTGGTTGTCAATCCTACCAACCGTTTTGCATTCAGGTTTTTTGCGGGTGCCGGGTATCCCTACGGCAATCTGGATGCTCTTCCGTTTGAAAAGAAATACTTCAGCGGAGGTGGCAACGGAATCAGGGCCTGGCAGGTCAGGTCGCTGGGTCCGGGCCGGTACGTGCTTCCTGAAGATCAGAAGAAGTACTACCCCAATCAGCTTGCAGACCTGAAGCTGGAGATGAATCTCGAATATCGTTTTGACCTCTTCTGGAAACTCAAGGGGGCTCTTTTTCTTGATGCCGGAAACATCTGGGCGCTGAGCGAAGCGGACGAAAGAGAGGGAGCCCTGTTCCGGACCGACAGGTTCTATCAGGAGATAGCCATCGGTACCGGGTTCGGTATGCGGCTGGATTTCAGTTTCCTCCTCGTCCGTCTTGATTTGGGTGTGAAGGTGAGAGACCCCGGCACTCCCGATGGTCCGCAATGGATCATTGGTTACAGGCAATACAGACTGAGTGATTTTGTGCTCAATTTTGGCATTGGTTACCCCTTCTGACAGGGTTTGATTATATTTGTTGCCACAAAAAAAACAGCAATGAAAATTTCCGATCGCGTAAAACCCGGTGTCGTAACCGGAAATGACGTTCAGTACATTTTTGAAATAGCCAAGAAGAGCGGTTTTGCTATTCCTGCCGTCAATGTGGTAGGAACCAATTCGGTTAACGCTGTTCTGGAGACCGCCAAAATGGTGAATTCTCCTGTCATCATTCAGTTTTCAAATGGAGGTGCAGCTTTCTGGGCAGGCAAGGGTTTGTCGGCTGAAAATCACCATTCTGCAATCCTGGGTGGCATTGCAGGAGCCAAGCATGTGCACATTCTGGCCGAAGCCTATGGCGTTCCGGTCATTCTTCATACAGATCACGCAGCCAAGAAGCTGTTACCCTGGATCGACGGACTGCTGAAGGAGGGAGAAGCTCATTTTATGAAGTACGGAAAACCGCTGTACAGCTCCCATATGCTGGATCTTTCTGAAGAGAGTCTGGAGGAGAATATCGGGGTCTGTGCCAGCTATCTGAACCGAATGAGCAAAATAGGCATGACCCTGGAAATTGAACTTGGAGTTACCGGCGGCGAGGAGGATGGTGTGGATAATACCGGAGTGGATAATTCGATGCTCTACACCCAGCCCGAGCACGTTTCTTATGCCTACGAAGAGCTGATGAAGGTGAGTAACCGGTTCACCATTGCAGCATCCTTCGGAAATGTTCATGGAGTGTATAAGCCCGGGAATGTGAAACTTGAGCCGAAGATCCTGAAGAAATCTCAAGAGTATATCATGGGAAAACTGAAGACGGGTTCAATGCCGGTGGATTTTGTTTTTCACGGGGGCTCAGGTTCCACTCAGGAGGAGATCCGTGAAGCCATATCCTACGGGGTCATTAAAATGAACATAGATACCGATACCCAGTGGGCCTACTGGCTTGGAATAAGAGATTACTATGAAGCCAACAGGGCCTATCTCCAGGCTCAGATCGGAAATCCCGAAGGGGAGGACAAGCCAAACAAAAAGAAATACGATCCCAGAGTATGGCTGCGTGAGGGTGAGAAAACCATTATATCCAGATTAAAACAGGCCTTCGAGGATCTGAACTGTATTGACCGGTATTGATCATTTTTCGGTTCATGCAGGGTGGCATTGTCCAAACCATAAACCTTTAAGCATATGTCATTATCCCCAACCCCCAGAGACAGCTTTGGCAGTAAGTTCGGCATTTTGGCAGCAGCCGCAGGATCCGCTGTCGGACTCGGCAACATCTGGAAATTTCCCTATGAGACCGGTGTGAACGGAGGGGGTGCCTTCCTGGTGGTATACCTGGGCTTTGTCCTTCTGGTTGGTGTCATGGTGATGGTAGCCGAGCTCACCATTGGAAGAGCCGGACAGCGAAATGCCATTGGTAGTTTTAAAGCACTTTCACCAGGCAAGCCATGGTTCTTGGTTGGTGTTATGGGGATCGGAGCGGCATTTATGATTTTTGCTTTTTACGGTGCAGTTGCAGGATGGACGCTGGAGTACCTCTTCCAGTCTTTTAAAAATGGGTTTGCCAATAAAAACCCAAAGGAACTTCAGTCGATGTATGACACCTTCGTTACCGGAACCTGGCGACCCATCATGTGGCAGACCATTTTTCTGGT
>CAYGOU010000145.1:0-7815 GCA_964351455.1 uncultured Porphyromonadaceae bacterium | reverse complement strand
GGGATAAGCACTGACAGCAATGCCGCAAGCATCAGGCCTACCAGCAGCCACTTAACGATATCCTCAACCAGCTCACCAAAGCCATAACGGAACATGCTGAAAAGTTTCTCCTTTGTGGTATCTGGATATTGGTCCGGCTTAATTTCTGCTTTGGGTTCTTTGGTTTGCGACCATTGCTGTTTCTCGCTCAGGTTGCTCAATACACCTCCGATCACCCCGGTCAAAAAGGCGACCAACGGACGAATGATTGCAAACGGAAGTCCCAGCAGTGCATAGGTTGCAAGAATTGAATCAACTCCGGTTTGCGGAGTGCTGATCAGAAAAGAGGTGGTTGCCCCCTTTGTTGCCCCGTTCCTGAAAAAAGAAATTCCCGTTGGAATCACCCCGCATGAACAAAGAGGCATTGGCACTCCCAGCAGGGCCGCATTGGTTACTGATCCCAGCGATCGACGGCCCATGAACCGGGTGATCCGTTCAGTACGAAACCATACCTTCAGAATCCCTGCGAAGAGAAAGCCCAAAAGCAGATAAGGAGCCATCTCCGCTGAGAGATGGTAAAGCTCCGAAAGCCATTCGTTAAAGAAAACCATACAAGTTCATAACAAATGGCACAAGTTTTAGTTCAATGACCCCGTCTTGACAGGACATCTCACTTCACCCGGTAATTGTAGAGAAACTGGTCCTGGCTACCTGCAATCAGGTTGAAATGACTCGCACCCGGCTCGAGAAATCCAATGGTAAACGGGGTGCATCCTTTAAGGGGAAACCCCTTGTACAGGGTTCCGTCGTCATTATAAAGGTAAAGGTCATTCTTTTCGCTAATAACCACTCCGATCTTCTTCTGGGTCGATGAGAACTGATAAATATTGGCCGGAAATCCGATTTTCCCATTGAATTTGTGATGAAACATCAGGGTGCCATCGTGTCGGTAAACCTCGAGCCGATCTCCCTCTACAAAAACATAGTCGAGCCTTCCGTCTCGGTTCAGGTCGGAGGCGGTAAAAAAATGGCCAATGGCAAACTTCCGTATCTCCTGGTTTTCAACCTTCCCATCGAAGTACACCGAGTAGATTCTCCCTTCTGCATCCGTGGTAACCAGTCGTGGTCCCTTCGATCCTGACTGATTATCCAGGGTTATCTGATGATACTGGCTTACAGGAAATTGCTGATCCGGAGTTACCTTGACTTCGCCCTGCCGGTCGAGGATGTAAATCCTCAGCTCGTCGCTCAACACAATGTTATCCTTTCCACCAACCCTGAAATGTTGTGCCGGCTGAATTACGGTACCCTCCGTTTCAATCGTTTTCCATCCTTTGACCAGATTGCCCTTCTCATCATACATGTAGGTTTTACGATCACTGCAGGCAATCAACATCCGGTAGTTGCGGTTCTGATCGTAGTCGAACAAAGCCACACCATTGGTAGCCTGAGTCGGAAGCTTAACCGGATATCCTTCAACATGATTCCCGTTTCGGTCAATCAGCAATATTTCGCCAGAGGTAGAAAAAAGAAACTGCAGTTTTCCGTTTCGGTATATATCCATCTGATGAATCTCTGACTGGATCTTCTCCGCCAGGGGGAGCTTCCAGAGAACCCGTCCTGCCGTATTGATCAGATAAAGATTGTTGGCCTCATCCTGAACCAGGATCTCTTTTGCTTGTGACTGATGATTAACCGTGAATACCGGCTTGCGGCTTACCCGTTGATCCAGCCTCGACTCCCATACGGTCTGGGGCCTCTCTGCATCTGTCTGGTTGATCTGAAGAAAGAAACTGTGGAAATAGCCATCTCTTTTATGAAACTGCCATCCCACCGATCCAATTTCCTGTAGAAAAACATCATTCTCCGAAACCAGTCCCTCAAGATCGTTTCTGAGCAGTTCCTTCATGATTCCGGGAATTCTTGAAGGAATCAGGAAAAGGGTAAAATTGCTTCTGGATCCGATCAGGTTGGTGGCAGCCTGAAACCTTGGATCAGAGGCCAGTAATTTGTTCAGCTCAAAATGGTAGATTACATCCTGAAGCGATTTAACATCATCGGCCATGATGAGGTAATTCCCGATAAAACTAAAATACCGACCCTTTACCCGCTCAAAAAGAGGGCCACCGAGCATTAAGGGCAATCGCTCAAAAGGACTCCTGTAAATCACATAGCTTTTCTCACGGTCAATATCATATACGGTCCGGTATTGGGTGATTGCCTTTTTATCTGATTCGGCCCGGCGTTCGAGCCATTGGTCGAATTTCACCATGGTCTGATTGCGGCTTTGGGTTCCGGCCATCATTACCGCCTTTTCGGCTGACCCGTCATTGGCTGAGAGATATACCAGAATCAAGTCTCTGGCAAGCAGTCCAGAAAACGTCTCCACCGGATGGTCTCCGGTTAGGCTTCTTGCCGCTTCAATCGCTCTGTCCCTCTCCTTGCCCGATTCGAGTCCTGACAAGTGCTTGTCGAGATCCTCAAAGAAAAGACCAGGTTTCTGAAGGGCGTAATGTATAAATCCACCGGCCGATCCTGGCACGATTTGTTCAACCTCAACCAGTTGGGGTTCCTGTCGCTCGAACACTTCAGGAAAGGAGGATTCTACCATATCATGAATTCCAAGCCCTGACAACAACAATGCATCCTGCCGCAAAGAAAGATCAAGTTCGGCCCATTCGCCAAGCCGCTGAAATCCTGCCATTTTCTTTTTCAGGGAAGGGTTCACCCAAAGGGCGAAATATTCAGGCAAACGGTTTAGATTCAGGTAGAGGGTGGCCTTCGACTGGATTCCGGCTGCTTGAATCAGCCTCCGCAAAACCGGATCATTCACGAGGGGATTGTCGCCTTTTCTGGTCCTGATCACGCTTTCCATAAGAATCTGTGAAGAACTGATGATCACATACTTTTTGACCTCATACCAGAAAAACTCCTTTGCTTTAGCTCCTGATCCGAAACCTATCTGCCTGAACTTTTCCTGATCATATTCCTGTTCTGTCCACTTACCATCCCCTTTCATCAAGCTGTTCAACAAACCGGTGATCTTTTTATCCCTTAGCTGTCCCTTGGTCTCCAAAACCAGAACAAACCCATACCGGTCCTTGCCGGACGGATGCAACGACAGTAAGATGGGTACACCCGCAAGTGCCCCCGCCAATTCTGAATCCGTTTTAAGAAGCGAATCAAGGGTTGCCAGGCCGCCAATCAGATCTTTTAACTGGGCCGGCTTTTCTAAAGTGCGCCTCAAACTTTCTGATTGAAGAAAGGAGGTGAGCAGATCAGGCGCATTCCGGCTTTCCAGAATCAAAACAGGGTCTTCCGGCACAAATTCGAGGGCATGCGACTGGTAAACCTGCACATCACGATCTTTGGTATAGAGCACCACCAGAATCGCGGGAATAGCCAGCAACAGAACAATCGCGAAAGGAAGAATCCGTTTCATCATAACTGAAATATGGATAGGTATACGCAAATTTAATTTTTTACGGTGAACATGAGGCAGGCACCTTTCGGATAGCTATCTTTGAGCCCCGGAAATCAGATGGATACTGAAGCAAAGCAATAAAGAAAAATGAGGGTATTGAAATTTGGAGGAACCTCTGTCGGTTCTCCCGAAAGAATCCGGGAAGTTGCCAGGCTCATTTCAGATAACTCCCCGAAGATCGTTGTGCTTTCAGCAATGGCCGGAACCACAAACGATCTTGTAACCTATGCCAAATTTCTTTACAGCAAGGAACGTGACAAGGCATCCGGGCATCTTGAAGAGATGCGCCAAAAATACCTGAGGGTGGTTGAAGAACTTTTTTACTCAGAAACATACCGCATTGAAGCGGCTGAAATGGTAGAAAGCCATTTCAGGTATCTTCAGGAATTCCAGCGTGACCTGTTCACCATTCACGAAGAAAAAGCAGTTCTGGCACAGGGCGAACTGATCTCAACCGCTCTGATGCATTTTCATCTCAGGGATTCGGGAATTGAATCTGTGCTGTTACCCGCATTAAGCTTCATGCGAATCGACAAAGACCTTGAGCCCGACAGTTTTTACATTCGCGAGAATCTTGTTCGCCTTCTCAATGAGAATAAAAACCAGCAATTATTTATTACCCAGGGGTTCATCTGCCGCAATGTTTTCGGGGAGATCGATAATCTGAAAAGGGGAGGCAGCGATTACAGCGCCTCCCTGATCGGCGCTGCCATAGGATCGGATGAAATCCAGATATGGACCGATATCGATGGCTTTCACAACAACGATCCCCGCTTTGTGTCCAATACCCGCCGAATCGACCGGCTCTCATTCGAAGAGGCGGCTGAGCTGGCATATTTCGGGGCCAAAATCCTTCATCCCACCAGTGTAAACCCGGCAGCCCGAATGGGGATTCCGGTCAGACTCAAAAATACCATGGAGCCCTCCTCGCCCGGAACCCTCATAACGGGCGAAATCACCGGAAGCGGTATTAAAGCGGTGGCCGCTAAAGACGGCATCATCGCCATCCGGATAAAATCTGACCGCATGTTGCTGGCATATGGATTCCTGAGAAAGGTTTTTGAAGTTTTCGAAAACCACCGGACTCCGATCGATATGATCACCACTTCCGAAGTCTCGGTCTCCGTCACCATAGACCAGGCTGAACAACTTGACAAGATCGTCTCAGACCTCAGACACTTCGGACAGGTGGAGATCTCTGACAACCGATCAATCATATGTGTGGTGGGCGACCTGATTGCCGAACGCACCGGCATGGCTGAAAAGGTTTTCAATGCCCTTAAAACCATTCCGATCGGAATGATTTCATACGGTTCGAGTAACAACAATATTTCGCTGCTGATTAAATCATCAGACAAAGCAACCACCCTAAATCTTCTGTCGCAACACCTCTTCTCAGACTGATGACAACCCGCTTTCCCATACAGGATTTTCAAAAGCTCGAAACCCCATTTTACTATTACGACACTGAGATCCTTGACCAAACCCTCAAAGATGCTCATCAAGCCGCCTCGCAGTACGGGTTCATCCTGCATTATGCCCTGAAGGCAAATTCAAACCAGAGAATCCTTGAACGGATCAGCAATTTGGGCTTTGGCGCAGACTGTGTAAGTGGAAATGAGATCACAAGGGCCCTGCAGACCGGATTTGAACCCTCAAAAATCGTTTTCGCCGGGGTTGGAAAAAGCGATCGTGAGATTTTGACCGCCCTAAGCAGCGGCATCTTTGCCTTCAACTGCGAATCGGTGCAGGAGATTGAGGTGATCGATGAACTAGCCCGAAAAAAGGGAGTCATCGCAAGAATCGCACTCAGGATCAACCCCAACATTGATGCCCATACCCATCACTACATCACCACCGGTATTGAAGAAAACAAATTCGGAATCAATGCATGGGAGTGGGAACCGGTCCTTAACCTGGTCAGGAGCAAAAAACATCTTGAATTATCGGGACTGCACTTCCACATCGGGTCGCAGATTGAACAGATGGATGTTTTCAAGGGATTGTGCACAAGGGTGAATGAAATCCAGGATTGGTTCATATCCCGGCAGGTGGTTCCATCTCACATCAATGTTGGCGGAGGATTGGGGGTCGACTATTCCGACCCCGATGGGGAACTCCCTGATTTTGAGGGATTTTTCAGACTGTTTCATGATCATCTCGATTTAAAACCAGGACAGGAACTACACTTTGAGCCCGGAAGGTCATTGGTCGCCCAGTCAGGTTCGCTCATAAGCAGGGTGCTGTATATCAAGGAGGGTATCAAAACACGGTTTGCAATCCTCGACGCAGGCATGACAGAGTTGATCAGACCGGCACTCTACCAGGCATATCACAAGATCCAGAACCTCAGCTCAGCAAAACAGCCGCTTGCCTATGATGTGGTGGGACCCATCTGCGAATCCTCAGACTGCTTCGGGAAGTCGGTTGTCCTGCCTGAAACACAACGTGGCGACCTGATCGCCATACGAACTGCCGGAGCCTATGGTGAAGTTATGAGTTCTGAGTACAACCTTCGATCCCGCGTCAGAGCCTATTATGATGAAGATTTCAAAAGAGATGTCAAACAATAACACAATCCCGAACCGTGGCCGCAAAGTGAGCCTGGTTCTCGAAGATGGCGCCGAATACCAGGGATGGTCGTTCGGTTTTGAAGCAGCGGTGGCCGGTGAGGTGGTGTTTAATACCGCCATGGCCGGTTACCCTGAAAGCATCACCGACCCCTCCTACCAGGGACAGATCCTGGTACTGACATACCCCCTTGTCGGAAACTACGGTGTGCCGGGTAAACAGAGGGAACACGGACTGCTCCGGTATTTTGAATCAGATGAGATTCACATCACCGGACTGATCATTTCGGATTACTCATTTAACTACAGCCACTGGAACGCTGACCAAAGCCTCTCTGACTGGTTAAAGGAGTTCAAAATTCCGGGCATTTACGGCATCGACACCCGCTCCCTGACCAAGCACCTCAGGGATAAGGGCGCCATGCTCGGAAAAATTATCTACGACGAAGAAGAGGTTGCCCTTCACGATCCCAATAAGGATAACCTGGTCGATCAGGTGAGCATCAAGGAGCCGGTTGTTTACGGAACCGGAAAGCACAAAATCCTGCTGATCGATTGCGGGGTTAAAAACAACATCATCCGCTGCCTGCTGAAAAGAGACACCACCGTGAAACGCGTCCCCTGGAATCATGACATTTTTGCTGAGGAGTATGACGGTCTCTTCATCTCAAACGGTCCGGGTGATCCCAAACAGTGTGAAGTCACCATAGGCAATCTCAGAAAGGCTTTTCAGGAGGAGAGGCCCATCTTCGGCATCTGCCTGGGTAATCAGCTGATGGGACTGGCGGCAGGTGGTGATACCTATAAACTTAAATATGGTCACCGGAGTCACAATCAGCCGGTACTGATGGCCGGAACAGACCGCGCCTTCATCACCTCTCAGAATCATGGATTTGCCCTTGACGACAAAACCCTGCCAGATGAATGGGAGGCGCTGTTTGTTAACCTCAATGACCAGACCAACGAAGGAATCCGACACAAAACGAAACCCTTCTTTTCATCACAGTTCCACCCCGAAGCCAGCAGCGGACCAACCGACACGGAGTTTCTCTTTGATGACTTCATCAACCTGATCGAGAAAAAAACTTAATTTTCATCTCATGCCATTCGAAAAAAAAGAGATCAATAAGGTACTGGTACTGGGTTCAGGAGCCCTGAAAATCGGAGAGGCCGGAGAATTTGACTATTCCGGTTCTCAGGCCCTGAAAGCCTTGAAAGAGGAGGGGATCGAAACCATCCTTGTGAATCCGAACATTGCAACGGTGCAAACCTCCGAAGGCATTGCCGACCGGATCTATTTCCTGCCGGTGACCCCTTATTTCGTTGAGAAGGTAATCAGCAAGGAGCGCCCGCAGGGAATCCTTCTGGCATTCGGGGGACAAACCGCCCTGAACTGCGGAGTCGAACTCTTTAAATCCGGAGTACTTGAAAAATATGAAGTTAAGGTACTCGGTACTCCGGTGCAGTCAATCATAGATACAGAAGACCGCGACCGCTTTGTTAAGCGCCTGAACGAAATAGAGGTCAAGACCATCAAAAGCAAGGCGGTCAGTAACCTTACCGATGCCCACATGGCAGCCGAAAACCTGGGTTATCCCATCATCATCCGCTCGGCCTACAGCCTGGGCGGACTGGGAAGCGGATTCTGTGACAATTCTGAAGATCTTGAGAAGCTTGGCTCCCGGGCTTTTGCCATGGCGCCCCAGATCCTGGTCGAGAAATCCCTGAAGGGGTGGAAAGAGGTGGAGTACGAAGTGGTGCGCGACCGATATGACAATTGCA
>CAYGOU010000144.1:0-7859 GCA_964351455.1 uncultured Porphyromonadaceae bacterium | reverse complement strand
GTCACAACACCGCCTGAAAGGGTTCAAACTGAGACCCCTCACCTTCGTCCCCACCTGCCACAAACATGCAGGTGAAGTATGCGGCGGTTTCCAGATCCATGTGACCGATCCCGCCAGCTTCAGACCCTGGATGACGGTCCTTACCATCATCAGGCACCTATACCATGAAAGTCCGATCCGTCCCTTTTGGAGCAGCCAGCCCTACGAATACCAGTATGAACGACTGGCATTCGACTGGATAAACGGCTCAGATTCGTTGCGCCGGTGGGTCGAAAAGGATACCGCTTCATTAACGGAAATAACAGATGCTGAAAACAACTCCTTAACATCTTTCGGCTACCTTGCCGAAGATTGCCTGCTATATCATTGATATAATAAAAATCCCAACCATGAAAAAAACCCTGCTTTCACTTACCCTGCTGGTCATTCTGTCTGCTTGCCAGCAGCCGGGTGAAAAAAAACCCGATTTCACCTTTGCATTTATGACCGACATCCACGTAACATGGGACCGGAGCGCCGACCAGGGATTCCGGCAGGCCATCGACTCGGTAAATGCCCTGAAACCCGACTTCGTCATCACCGGGGGCGACCTGATCATGGACGCCCTCGGACAAACACGCGGCCGGGCAGATTCGCTCTTCCAGCTTTACGACGGACTGATCAAGGAATTCAGCATGCCGGTGTACCACACCGTCGGCAACCACGAGCTCTTTGCCTTTTATAACCGCCAGATCGAAACCACCGATGAGGATTACAACGACGGCATGTATCGCCGTTACCTGGGAGATCCCTGGCAATCGTTTGACTTCGGCGGATGGCACTTCATCATCCTGAAATCAATCGAAGACACTGAATCAAGAGGCTATGAGGGAAAGGTCAGTGACGAGCAGATGGATTGGCTCAGAGAAGACCTGGCAAGACTGGATGACAAGACTCCCGTGGCAGTCTCTGTGCACATACCCCTGATCTCAGCACACACCCAGTGGAGGAACGGAGGATTATCCGCCAACGGAAGGGGATCGGTCATCACCAATGGCAAAGAGGTTCTCGATCTGCTCAAAACAAAAAACCTGAAACTGGTGATCCAGGGTCACCTACATTGTCTCGAGGATTATTATACCGACGGGGTGCATTTCATCACCGGTGGCGCAGTGTCAGCTTCGTGGTGGAACGGTCCGATCAACGGACTCGAAGAGGGCTTCATGATGATCCGGGTTTACGGCGAAGAGCTGGAGTGGGAGTATGTGGATTACGGCTGGGAGGCGGTGAAGTAACCCCTTAAGGATCAAAGATCTCCGATTGCCTTCAGGATTTCATCCATCTCAAATCCGCGGCCTGCAGCAAAGCGGATCAGCTTTTGCTTCCTGATCCATGGATCGCTTTCAGAACGAAGGGTTTTGTCCTTTTTGTGCAACAAATCGATAAGAACCTCCGTAAAAAGGCTTTGTTCAACTCCTTCGAATCCCTCCTCAATGACTTCAGGAGGGATTTTTTTACCCGCCAGCATATACCGGATCCGGATCCTTCCCCACTGGTTGAACCTCACCTTGTCGCGAACATAGGCGCTTACGTAACGCCGCTCATCGATGAACCCCAGTTTGGTCAGCTCATCCAGCAGCGATTCGTGGTCGGATACGGAAACACCCCAGCTCTCAAGTTTCATCGCCACCTCCGACCGGCAATACTCCTTCCGGGCGCAGAGAGCCATGGCTCTTTTGAGTGCATCCTTGTTATTCATTTACAGCGCGTATCAAGCGGTCCTTCCCGTGCAGGTCTTTCCGCAATTCGGTGTTGGTAAAGTAGTTCGAAACCAGCTCCAGCGTCTCTCTTCCGAACCTTTCATTGATCTCAAGAAACAATGCCCCCGTCGGCGACAGATGACGGCTGGCAAAAATGGCCAGGTGGCGGTAGAAGAGAAGCGGGTCTTCATCCGGAACAAAAAGGGCCTCTGCAGGCTCATATTCTTTCACCCGGGGAGCCAGATGACCCCGTCTTGATTGTTCAATGTATGGCGGATTCGAAACGATGATCTCAAAGGGGAGACTGAATTCAGCTCTGCCAGCTCCCTCTTCAGCTCCATGGATAAAATCATACACAAAGGCATTCAACCGCGACCCGGGCGATGCCCCTGCAGGATATTCAGGCTTCAGGGGGCTCCAGTTTTCGAGCGTCATCCCGACCGCGGTCTCAGACACATCAATCGCCGTAACCTCACAGCCCGGAAGGTTCAGGGCAAGAGCAACGGAAATGGCTCCCGATCCGCAACCAACATCCAGAATCCGGAGGTTTTCATAAACGGGTTTTCGGACTTGGGTATCCTTAAGTATCCAGTCGACCAGCTCCTCTGTCTCGCCCCTTGGAATCAGCACTCCGGGACCCACCCTGAGGGTGAGTCCGAAAAAGGGTGCCCTCCCCGTGACATATTGCACCGGCTCATGCTCAAGCAGCCGGTCGAGCGCCTTTCTGACCACAGCAGGATCCAATCCTTCAAGCAGGTCATCAGGTTCTGTGAGGATCCGGGTGACAGAAAGGCCGGTGAAATCCTGCATCAGGATCATCACAAGAGATTGCAGCTCCCCCGGGTCACTCACCGCCCTGAGTTCACGCGTCAGCCAATCTTTAAGCTCCCGTACCTGCATCCTTCAGAAATTCATATCCATTTAAAGATAATTAAGGATTTCAGTTTAATCGCATAATTTTGCGCCATGGTTGACCATGAGCAATACATGAGGCGTTGCCTCGAACTGGCGCAGAAAGGACTGGGAATGGTACAGCCCAACCCGATGGTTGGCTCGGTGGTGGTTCACGGAGGCCGGATCATCGGCGAGGGATTTCATACGGCGGCGGGTGAGCCGCATGCCGAAGTTGAAGCCATCCGGAGCGTTAATGACAAACACCTGCTCAGGGAGAGCACCCTGTATGTAAACCTTGAACCTTGCGACCACACCGGCAAAACACCTCCCTGTACCAGGCTCATCATCGAATCGGCAATACCAAGGGTGGTGGTCGGCCAGGTTGACCCGAACCCGCTGGTGGCAGGTGGTGGACTTCAGCGCCTGCAGTCGGCCGGGGTTGAGGTGACCCGGGGGATTCTGGAAGCTGAGTCAAGGTTTCTCAACCGCCGGTTCAACTGTTTTCATGAAAAAAAACGCCCTTATGTTATCTTGAAATGGGCCGAAACCCGGGATGGATTCATCGACCGCATCAGAACAACCGAAAGCGGCCAACCGCCGGCATGGATTACCGACGAAGTCTGCCGCAAACTGGTACATAAATGGAGAACAGAAGAGAGCGCCCTCCTGGTGGGTGCCGAAACCCTTATCAAAGACAATCCCCGGCTGAACGTGAGGGTCTGGAGCGGTCGCAATCCGGTCAGAATCGCCCTCGGCAAAAGATTGTCAGCTCTATACTACCGGGAGGTACCACAAACCGAAGCCGGCATCACCAACACATACCCTTACCATCTCCTGGATGGAACCCAGCCCACGCTCATTTTTTCAGATACAGAAGGACCGGAAAACCAAAACCCCGGATTCATCAGAATCGACTTCGGGCAGGCCGTCTGGCCACAGGTGCTGAATGAACTCTATGTGAGGGAGATTCAGTCGGTGATCGTTGAGGGGGGCCATCAGACCCTGCAAAGCATCATCGATGAAAACCTCTGGGATGAGGCCCGCATTTTTGTGGGTCCCCTGTCATTTCACGAGGGAATACCCGCCCCCCTTCTCCACCGGGAAGCATCAGGCGAAGAGAAGGTTGGGAATTCAATCCTGCGGATTGTGAGGAGTGACGCGTGACAGGTGACAAGTGACATATTACAAATGAGCAAATTAACCGTAAACCTATATCCGTAAACCTATATCCGTAAACCTATTATCCCAGCAACCATGAAAAAAGGAGATATTCTGCTTCTGGCCATCTTTCTGCTGATCATTGCGCCTTTTTTGCTTTCTCCCCGACTGCAGGAATTCTACCGGGAAATCAACCAGGAGCTGCCCTATCTGATGAGTTTCGTCAAATTCTTCATCCTGGCGACTTTGGGGGAGGTACTCGGACTCAGAATCCGTCGTGGGGGGTATCCGCTCAGCAATTTTGGATTGTTGCCTCGTGCGATTGTTTGGGGGTTTCTGGGGATCAGCATCAAGATGGCGTTTGTGATTTTCGGTGAGGGATCCCCGCTGATGCTGGCTTCGATGGGGATAAGCTTTCCGACCGAGAACCCTGCCGATATCCTGAATCAGAACTTCACCAACACCTGGTCGGGACTGCAGTTTCTAACCGCACTCACCGTCAGCACCATGCTGAACCTCTTCTTTGCTCCTGTATTTATGACGGTTCATAAAATCACCGACACCCACATCGAAAAGAACGGCGGAACCCTGAGGGGATTTCTGAAACCGATCAGGATGAGAGAGATCATCTCGCAGTTGAACTGGAAGGTTCAGTGGGATTTCGTCTTTAAAAAAACAATTCCCCTTTTCTGGATTCCGGCTCAAACTTTGAATTTCCTGCTTCCGGCCGATTACCGGATCCTGGTGGCCGCGCTTTACAGCATCATTCTGGGAGTGATACTGGCCATTGCAGCACAGATGGGGAAGGAGGGGGACGGGTGATCCCGACAGGTCGGGACAGGCGAGGTGACGGGTGAGGGGGTTAGGAGGATGCCGGTGGGGGGGTGAGAAATCCAAGGATAATGGATGAGGCCTGGGTGAGGTTGTCGGCGACGGCGTCGACGAAGCTGAAGTCGTGATCCCGGGTATGAAGATTAGGCACAGCGATCACCCGGCAACCCGCTCTTTTACCGGCCATGGATCCGTTTGAAGAGTCTTCCAGCACGATACACTCATCAGCCTGCACACCCATTTTTTGCGCTGCCAGCAGATAAATCTCCGGATTGGGTTTTCCAAGTCTGATCCCGTCAGACGGTTGCAAAACCTTGAAGTATGGTCTTATTTCAAGGAGGTCAATAGCACGGTCCATCAGGATTTTTGGCGAACCGGTGGCCATCGCTATGGGCAATCGGTTGTGGTATTTTTTCAGAATCTCGAGAGCACCGGGCATGAGGTGCAGTTCGTCTTCAAATGCTTCCAGCATCATCTCATCCCTCCACCGCGTCATCTCCCCGGCCTCGTATCCTACCGCTCCGGTTTCGCGAATGAAGATCTGCATCGATTCAACCGGCGAGCGACCCATCTGCAGGGCAAGAATCTCATCCGTAAGCTGAACCTTCATCTCGTCGGCCATTTTGTAAGACACGCGGTGGTAGATCCTTTCTGAATCGATCAGGAGTCCGTCGAGATCAAAAATCAAACCGCTAATTTTCATCGGTCCAAAGATAGGAGCCTCTCAGGTGAGAGCCAAGTTTTAACTGTTTATTAATTTGCAGGGAAAGATAAATCCATACTTTTACCTTCTAAACGGACATTATGATCAGAAAATCCTTGTCTATCTCGCTGGTGCTGATGCTGTTCATCGCACCATTACAATCCCAGAAGCTGACCATTCTGCATACCAACGACCTGCATTCGCGTTTATTGGGATTTGCACCGAATGCAGATTACACTCCTGAAACCACGGGAGATGATGCCACCGTAGGTGGTTTTGCACGACTGGCCACCTTGATCAGGAATGAGAAAGCGGCGCACCCGGATGAGGTGTTGGTTTTCGACGGAGGGGATTTTCTGATGGGAACCCTTTTTCACACCCTTGAACCCACCACGGGTTTTCAGCTCAAGCTGATGCACCGGATGGGGTATGACGCGGTGGCAATCGGGAACCATGAATTTGACATGGGTATCGGCACCCTGGGTGACATACTGGCCAGATCTGCCATGGGTGGAGACATCCCGCAGATGTTGCTCTCCAACATCCAGTTAAACCAGGAAGATCCTGAAGATGACCTTTTTGAAAGTCTTACGCGACGAGGAGTGGTTCAGCCCTATACCATCCTTGAGAAGAATGGATTGAAGGTTGGGGTTTTTGCTCTTATGGGATATGAAGCCAGGTTGGTGGCCCCTTATGTGAAACCAGCCACGATCACAGATCCCCTTGAAAAGGCGGCAGAGATGGTTGACCTTCTACGGAACCGGGAGAAATGTGACCTGGTGATCTGCTTGTCACACAGTGGACTGAAACTGAATAAGAATGGTGACTGGGCCGGAGAGGATTACGACATGGCATCCCGGGTGCCGGGCATTGACCTGATTGTATCGGGACATTCGCATTCGAAGGTAAAAGAACCTCTGCAGGTGGGTAATACCATCATCGTGCAAACCGGATCGGAGGGACGTTTTCTTGGGAAGGTTGAAATTGAAAAGACAGAAGCGGGCACCCGCCTGATTGCTGCCCAACTGATTCCGGTCAACGATGAAATCCACGGCGATCGTGAAATTCAGGGCATGATTGAGGTGCAGATGGAACTGATCGAAGAGCGGGTACTCTCCCCATATGGATTTTTAATTGACGAGCCGCTGGTTGAAACTTCGTTTGACCTCAATTTCAATGAACAGGGCGATCTTAGCCTTTCAGAGCTGGGACCACTACTTGCAGATGCCCTCTACTGGTATGCCCGGACGATTGATGCTGAAGGCACAGACATGGTGCTTGTTCCGGGTGGTATCATCCGCGACAACCTGATTGCAGGTTCTAACGGGGTTCAGCTGCCTGCAGATATTTTCAGGGTAATGCCCCTCGGATCAGGAGTCAGGGAAAACACCCCCGGATATTCAATGACTAAAATTTATCTGACCGGACGGGAGATTAAAAATATTCTTGAGGTGATGATGCTGGCTCCCAGGATGTCGACCGGCAACTACCCCTACTGGTCGGGTGTTAAATTCAAATACAATACCCTCAGGATGCCACTTGACCAGATCTACGAAGTGGCGCTTGGAAATGAAGAATCGGGCTATGAAACAATACGGCTTAACAAGGATGAATCCAGTCTTTATGGTATCGTAACCAATGCCTACGTGCTGGAGTTCTTCGGGATCATTCGCGAAATCACCAAGGGAACCCTAAAAGTTGAACCCAAGTTTTCTGACGGAACCCCGATTCCTGATCTAAAGCTTCCGCTCATTGACCGTGATCCGATGACCGATGGTTTGCAGGAGGCCAAGGAGTGGGTGGGTCTGATGAAGTATCTCCAGCAGTTACCCGATACCGACGGCAACGGGATTCCCAACATTCCTGAGAAGTACCGGACCCCGGTGCCCTATGCCGTGGGCAAAGCTTCGCTGAGTCCGGTTAAATTGGTTAAGGGCAGCAACGGCATCACCCTGGTTCCGGGGTTATTGCTGGGCGGTATCGCCGCAGCGACCGTGATCCTGGTGCTCTGATCAGGGTCTGCAAAAAATCCAGACATCCTGTTCGCCGGATCCGCCTTGAATGAATTCAAGCAGATCAAGGTTTGATGTCCATTTTCTCACCCATACTTCGGGATGGTAGGCGGTATAGGTGCGATGACCCTCTGTAGTCTGGCCTCTTATGACCAGGTTGCCCGACCTGAACCGCTCCAGTTCATCACGATTCAGATCAAGGTCAAAGGCAGATCCATGGAGCGTAAAAAAGAGCAAACCACCCGGCTTCAGTACCCTGGCCAGTTCATCCAGCCATAGCAGGTGGGCCCTTTCAGAGAGGTGGGTAAAAATTGAGATGGCATAAACCATGTCAAACATGCCGTCGGGATAATCAAGGGGGGGCATCAGCATGTTCTTCGAAAACCTGATGCCCTTCAGATGATCCGAGCACCATTTGACTGAGCGAGAGTTGTAGTCGCTTCCATGGAGGGTGGCTGTGGGCAACATGAGGGGAAGGTGCCGGATGATGAGCGTCACGATGTGCGAATCGTCGGCAACAAA
>CAYGOU010000143.1:0-7860 GCA_964351455.1 uncultured Porphyromonadaceae bacterium | reverse complement strand
CCTTATCGTGCGGGGATGATGGCCGATCTATTGATGAAGCACCAGGTCAGGATGCAGAAACTGAAAAGGCCCGCTCTCATCAACGGCACCACCTACCTGCCAGAGAGTTCATGGTATGTCCCTTTGAATCAACTCCAGTTCAGGCTCATCAGAACCATGTTTGAAGAGGTTACCCAATTTGCCGACAGCACCTTTTACGATGTCAGCGGATGGACCCTGCCACATGCCATGGGCATCTCCTATGCCGGAATAGATGAGAAAAACATTATAAAAATAAACCTGGATGGTTTTGTCAGTTCTGTTACACCCCCCACCGGCTCCTTGATTGGAAACCAAAGCTCAGTTGGATACCTTTTCTCCAGTGATCACTACCTCGTACATAAGGCCATTTACGACCTTCTGTCACAAGGAATCCGGATCAACGTCGCCACCGAGTCTTTTTTAAGCCAGCATGATCAGCAAATCAAGCCATTTCAGCCGGGAACCCTCTTTGTACCCGTTCAGTTCCAGCCGGTTGACGGAAACACACTATATCAGAAACTCAGCCGAATCGCTGAAAGTCACGGAATAGAAATCCATGCTGTGAATTCTGCTTATACGATGGATGGCCCAGACCTGGGCAGCGGGAGTTTCAGGCAAATCTCAATGCCCAGGATTCTGTGCCTTGCCGGAGAAGGACTTGCGAGCAGGGAGATAGGTCAGATCTGGCACCTCCTCGACGTTAGATTCTCAATACCGGTAACCCTGGCGGATGTTAACCGGGCCGATCAGATAAACCTGAACGAATACAACACGCTAATAATGGTGAGTGGCAGCTATTCTCAGCTCAGTGCTGCCTTCCAGGATCATCTCAAATCATGGGTGCGCGATGGTGGAAAGATCATCGCTTTACGCTCTTCTTCCGGCTTTCTTAACCGCGAAGGGTTGTTGAATCTTAAAAGCATCCGAACCGATGATCCGGAGAGCAGACCAACGGATATCTCGTGGGCCAACCGTAACCAGAACCGGATCGGAAGATCCATACCCGGTACCATTTTCGCAACAAGACTCGACACAACTCACCCACTGGCTTTTGGCTACCATCATTCCACGCTGGCTGTGTTCAGAACCGGGTCCCAGTTTTTCGAACCATCCCCGACTGCTTTTGAAAACATTGCAGTGTATGAAAACCAATCCCTTATTTCTGGCTATGTCAGCCAGGAGGATCTTAAAACAATGGCGGGAACATCTGCCATTCAGCGACAAAAAACCGGACAGGGTGCCATCGTCTACTTTGCTGACGACCCAATCTTCAGAGGTTACTGGGCAGGACAGCACAAAATGCTGATGAACGCGATTTTCTGGGGTAACCTTTAATCGGTCAGAACCTTAGAATAACTTTTAAATACAGGTTCCTTCCCGGTTCAACCCGGATTTCACCCCGGTTGGTGGCAAGGTGGTTCCGGTAGGATCGATTAAAAAGGTTATCCACACCTCCAAAAAACTGGATACCTGCAGTTCCAAGTTGCACCGGAAAACTGAACAGAGACAGATCTGTAACCAGATAACCCTCAGTTTCGGTTTCACCCTGAGCCACCCTCCTCTGAGGAGCCACGGCCCGTGTGATCCACTCAACGCTGAATCGGCCCGGAAGCTGATACCGCAATCCCGCTGATGCCTGGGCAGGTGCAATCAAAGGCAGGAACTCCTTCTTCGAAAGGTTCCTGCCGGTAACGATTGAACCCTGTGAAAGAACAACCAGGTTGGGCAACAGCTGCCAGCTGACAGAATACTCGCCTCCATTCAGCATGGCCCGCTCAACATTGGCGTTCACCAATGCAGGAAGGGTATCAGTAACTCCCGGTCCGTCACTGGTGAGGGTGTACACAAACACCCCCGGAACCTCAACAATCATGTCATGGAGGTAGTGGGTAAAGAGGTTAAACTGAACGTGCAGCCTTTCTTTCCAAATCCTTAAGCCAAGATCTCCGAACCAACCCTTCTCTGGTTTCAGTTCAGGATCTCCAAGTCTTACCCTCGAACCAAGATCAATGTATTTGAACCGCTCCTCGAGAGAAGGACTTCTGAACGACCTGCCGGCTGACGCGGTCAGGTGGATTTGGGCAGTCAGGCGATACAGCATTGAGGCATTGGCCGACCACGAGAGGGTCGAAACCTGATCCGGCTCAAAGACGAGTCTCTGGCCCGGCACCGGATCCCTGTTCACTCCGTTCACCAGAAGAAAAACCGGATCGCGGGATTCATCGTTGGATACCGTAATCATATCCGTTCGCATTCCGGCACCAGCAACAAGGCGCCCATTGAGCATCTCATGCTCATATTGGGCAAACAATCCCGCACTTCCAAACCTTGAATCCGGACTGGGCTTCTCTCCCCTGACTAGATCAAGGGTATTGATCACCATCAGGAAATCATCAAGTATCTCTTGCCGGATGTACTTCTCCCTGGTTGAAACAAGCCTTCTCTGCCAAAGATCCAGGCCTCCGATAATCCTGGCCCCGGATCCTGTCTTCCAACGGGATTCAATAACAGCTCCCAGGGTGTTATGCTCTCCTCTGGGAAGCATTCTTTGGAGGGTAATCCTTTGCAGATTGTTTATCACCGGTGGAGTATTCGGCAGAATCTCCACATCCCTTAGAATAAACTGCCTGTAAGCCCGGAGACTTATTTCTTCAAGATATGGCAGGGGATCCCTGACCGTGTATCGGAAAGACCACAAATTACGCCGCTCTTCAGGGTATCTGGCCACAGCCGAAGGACCAAAAGGTGCGCCTCCCGGAATTCCAACATCCAGAGCCTGGTAAAATTGTCCGTGGAACTCAACTTCATGTTTTTTGAAAGGCTTAAACCCAACATAAGCATTGAGGTTCCGGTCGGTAAACATGGAGTTCTCAAGCAGTCCATCCGGAGTGCGCACATCGCCGGCATCCCGGTAACCCCCGCTGATGCGGAACCTGAACTTTTCTGCAGATCCCTGCAGTCCTACATGAGTTCCGAGCAGACGATTGGCAGATTCAAACAGACCGGTAGCCTCTCCATGCAGGGCAAAATCCATGGTGTAATCAGGTTTTCTGGTTATGACATTGATTACTCCTGCCATGGCCCCGGTGCCATACATGGAAGAAGCCGCGCCACGGATCACCTCAATCCGCTCAACCTCCTGAAGATCAATCATTGACAGTCCGGCCGCCAGATCGGTAGCCGTTTCAATTCTGTTCCCGTCGATGAGGGCAACAGCCCTGTTTTCACCAAGGCCCCTTATGCTGACCGAAGTACCCCACATCCCATCACGGTATAGTGCTAGTCCCGGCTCATTTCCGAGTAAATCCGAAAGCGTCAGTGCCGATTGCCTTGGTATGTAATCACGGGGGATTACGGTCACCGGCAATGCTACCTCCTTCTCCAGCTTCTCATAACGCAAACTTGAGACCGCCACCTCCCCCAGGGGGATCATGGAAGGGACCATCCGGATTATCCAGGGACCCGCCATAGCGCTTTCATAGTTAAGTAACTGGCTGAAAACACTATAGCCCAGATGCGATACCTGAATACGGTATTTCCTTTGCCGGTCAAGAGGGATGATGAAACCTCCATCCTCATCCGTGACGACCGTCAGCGGAAAAGAGCCGGCGGTGTCCTGCGCAACAGCGCTTACATGAACATAGGCAAGGCCCCTCCCCTGTTGATGATCCACCACCCTTCCCGAAAGTTGAACCAACTGAGCCATGGTTCCGCCAACTGATGCAGAAACCAGCAATACCAAAAGCCATAATCTCTTCATTATCAATCCCCTATTTTAAGTACAACAGATCTGACCCTGAGCCCCGGGAGTCTTCCCAGGCCACCCGTAAGGGCACCCATCTGATCTGTGGTACCTTCCACCACGAGGGAGATCAAACCAATACCACCACTTCGCACAGGGAGTCCCTGGCGGCCAATGATGATTTCAGCATGCTGTGAAATGAGGGAGTTGAGTTCAGGAACTGTGTCCTTATCTTCAATGAGAATCAGGATGCCTCCAATTCGCTTTTCCATCAGAATGTCCTCCGGATCAGTAGGTTAATGAATAAGGATAACAGCGCTTCGGATTGGAATTACCTCCCCTCTGGTTACTGTTAGCCGATTCACAAAGGTAACCATTTTTGAATCAACACCAAAGAATTCCAAAACCGCTGCAAGCCCTTTTGGGATCATCAGGATTGGAGCATTTTCGTACCTTAGGAGGCCAAAATCCAAGACAATATGAAGAAAGTTACTGTTCTGGGAGCCGGACTGGTGGGATCAGCAATGGTTCATGACCTTTCAAAATCCTTTCAGGTTCAGGCTGTCGACCTTGACCCGCAGGCCCTAAACCGGCTCAATGGCTTCGCAAATATTTCAACAACCAGGGCAAACGCCCTTGATCCCGGGCTGTTTCTGGAGATAACCCGGGGTTCTGACCTGATCATCGGGGCATTGCCCGGAAACCTGGGCTATCAGTCGGTCAAAATGGCCATTGAGGCAGGCATCCATATGGTTGATATTTCCTTTTTCCCGGAGGACCCCTTTCAGCTTGATCGGTTGGCTCAACATCAGGGTGTTACCATTTTAACCGATTTAGGAGTGGCTCCCGGAATGGGAAACCTCCTGCTGGGCTACCACAATGCCCGGATGAAGGTGGATGCTTTTCGCTGCATGGTGGGCGGATTACCATTTAAGAGGGAATGGCCGTGGCAATACCGGGCGGTATTCTCACCGATCGACGTAATTGAGGAGTACACCCGACCGGCCCGCTTCAGGGTTAATGGTAAAGAGGTGATCAGGGAGGCTCTGTCTGACCCTGAACTGGTTAGTTTTGATGGAATAGGAACCCTTGAGGCATTCAATACGGATGGACTACGGAGCCTGCTCACCACCATGAACATCCCCGACATGATTGAAAAGACCCTGCGCTATCCGGGCACCATCGACTACCTGAGAATGCTGCGTCAGGGAGGTTTTTTCAGCGAAGAACCGGTACAGGTCAAAGACCAGTGGGTGCGCCCCATTGATCTGACCGCAAGCATGGTTTTTCCTCAGTGGAAACTTGAGCCCGGTGAGGAGGAGTTCACAGTCATGAGGGTTGAAATCACCGGCTTTGAAGAGGGACAACGGGTGCAATACCGCTATGACCTCTTTGACCGTTATGATCGTGACACACAAACTACCTCCATGGCCAGAACCACCGGCTACACCGCAACGGCAGCAGCCAACCTGATTCTTGAGGGATCACTGCGAAAACCGGGAGTCAATCCTCCGGAACTGATCGGCGATCATGAAGCACATTTTCAATACATTCTAAGCTATCTCAAAGAGAGAGGCATCCATTATGTGCCTGCAAAAAGCAGTCTTTAAGCCAGACCTAAAAGAAGCTGTCAGGGGTCTGGGTTTCTTCGCCCTCATGAGATGCCTGGGAATACTGGTAATCACCTGCACCCTGGCTACATCCTGCATTAAAGACCCATTGCCCCTGAGATTTAACTACTTTGGAATCAAGGAGTTTCCATCCTATGTTTTTGAAACCGACTCGATTCATGAACCCTGGCTGATCAGAAACATCGCGGAGCTGCCATTCTGGATGACCGATTCACTGGTAACCCTGGTTTTTGAGCTTAACCAGCCCGCTTCCGCCTGGATCGGATCTGTTGAACTGGAGTCAGAAATCAGCAGAGTCAAAACTGGGGATACGTTACAAATTGAATTGAGAAACCTGGATGGGTTACCGGTCGACACCTTTCTGGTTTTCATTTCAGTAAATCCGGACGAGGTTCCCGAGATCCTGAACTTCGAAATGACCCTCAATCCATCAGGCCATAACCCGCTCTCCGCCCTGGTTGAACTTACACTTGACCGCCCCTGCAGATTAAGTTTAAACGTTGAAGGAGAAAACGACAATGACCTTTGGTGGAGTTTCAGAGATTATCAGGAGACTTTTGAGCTTCAGGTGGTTGGACTCTACCCCGGCAAGGATAACCGGGTGACCATCCATTACAGCGACTCATTGGGTGTCACCGGAATGACCAGTTTCACCATATCCACAGCGCCACTTCCACTTCAGTTCCCCGATCTCAGCATACCGGTGAGCAGACCTGAAGAAATGGAACCAGGTATGTTGTTGCTAATCCTTGAATATGAAGAGGAGTCGAAACCCCCGGTTCCCTGGGTGGTTATGCTTGATGAATGGGGAAAAGTCAGATGGTTGTATACCGGGCCCTTTGAACATGCCTTCATCAGACTTAGGAATGGAAATTTCCTGAGCGGATTTGGTGATTATGCAATTGAAATGGACTGGTTGTGCAGGCAGGTTGGTGAACTGTTTGAGATCCCGGGACTGCACGACGACCTGACGGAGACCCCTGAGGGTAACCTGATCGCCCTGACGGGGAGATCCCCGGGACAATACGACAGGATGGTTGAGATATCCCGGCAGAGCGGAGCGGTGGTCAGGGAATGGGATCTCTCACGAAACCTTGATGCCCAGCGTCCGGCAAATCCTGAGGGCCATGGAACAGGATGGCTGCATGCCACCAATATCCATTTCAATCCGATGACCAGCACAATGCTGATCACAGCTAGAAATCAGAGCCTGGTAGCGGAACTCTCCTACCCGGAGGGCAACCTGCATTGGATCATCGGAAATCCTGAACGGTGGCCCGACCACTTCGAACTGATGCTGATGCGGCCCGCAGGTGAACCCTTTGACTGGCCCTGGGGACCCTATGCGGCAGTGTATGCTCATTCAGATCCCTTGCGGATCTTGGTTTTCGATAATGGAATCAACAGAAGCTGGAAACTGCCCATGGCACTTGACGAGAGCTATTCCAGAGCGGTGGAGTATGAAATCAACCCGATGCGCAAGGAGATCAAACAGGTTTGGGAATATGGCTCACAGTTTGGCAACAGCCTCTTTTCATATTATCTGGGGGATGTTGATTACCTCCCCGTTACCGGAAACAGGATCATTTGCTTTGGCGGCATGATCCGAGATCTTCAAGGCAATGCGGTTCCGCTTTTTGACGCAGAAAGCGGTAACCCGGTTCCCCACAAGGGTTCAGTTCTGGTAAGGGAGATCAATCTGAACGGTGATATCCTGTTTGAGTTGCGAATCAGTGATCCGTCTGACAAGTATTCAGGTTATCGCTGCAGAAAGGTGATGAAAACCCATTTCAGCATGAACTGAAATCCAGCCATGAAAAGAATAACTATTCTACTTGCATTGGTATCGTTCCTGGCAGGATGCTCAGGTAAACAGAACGAAAAAGAAAACACCCTGATCGTAACACTGAACGGTCCTTCGGGCATCGGCATGGTTTGGCTGCTCGAGGAGGCCGACTCCCTGGCTGCGATCAGCACATCGGTTGCTCTGGTCGACGAACCCTCGATGGTCAGATCCATGATACTGCGCAACCAGCCCGATTTGGCGGTACTGCCTCTCAACATGGCGTCCATCCTGTATAACAGGGGAGCCGGATACCAGCTGCTTGCAGTGCCGGTGTGGGGAACCCTCTACCTGTTTGGCAACGAACCGGATATCAGCGATTGGGAGGATTTGCGGGCGAAAAGGGTTCATCTGATGGCACGTGGCATGAATCCTGACCTGATCTTTAGGTTTCTCCTGCAACAAAAGAATCTGGTAGCGGATGAGGATGTACTGCTCGACTATAGTTTCCCCACCCACATCGACCTGACCAATGCGGCAATTTCGGGCCGGGTAAAACTGGCCGTGCTGTCAGAGCCCCTGATCAGTCTGGCAGAACAGAAGAACCCCGACCTGAAGGTACTGATTGACCTTAACCAGGCCTGGATGGATTTGTTCCCGGGAGATGCCGGCCTCCCTCAAAC
>CAYGOU010000142.1:0-7866 GCA_964351455.1 uncultured Porphyromonadaceae bacterium | reverse complement strand
GTTACTGGTTGCTGGTTACTGGTTGCAGGTTGCAGGTTGCAGGTTGCAGGTTGCAGGTTGCAGGTTGCAGGTTGCAGGTAAAAATAGGGATTCCGGTGTCAAAAACCTATGTTAAAGGGCACTACCCGTCTCCGAAACGCCAACCTGCAACCTGCAACCTGCAACCCGTATAAAACACAAACGGGAAACCATTTTTCAATGATTTCCCGTTTTCACCGTTCTTTGGCCGTAGCCTCAGTGGGTGGCCAAGTTACTGTTATTGAGGTTGATCTTCCGCCTTCTCCGTAGAGTTTTTGGTTGATCCGGCGGCGCTTTCGACCTGCGCCGAAAGTTAGCCTGCCCGCTCCGCGTCACCATACCTAAAGCACTGGGTGCATCTGGCGTGGCTGGACTTTTATCCTGGTGGGATGGGCTCGTGGCCTTCATGAACCAGATAGCGACTTCCTCCTTTTGCAGAGCCGAAACCCTGCCCCAGACGCAGGAGGTACTGCCTGATCCGCGGTGTCGGCTTGCGCCGTATCCGTTACATCCCTTTCAAAGAACCTGACCTCGGTAGCGACCTTTTATCGCTCACTTGGTACAACCAAAGATAAACCTCAAAACAATACTTGTCAATAGTTTTTAGTCGTTTGTATCAACGTTGTTTGAACAAAAGTTGTTAACAAAAGTTCATAACTCTAGGCGACCGATTTCGTTATTTTCTCGAGTCGTTTCATGATCGAGAAGATGAAAGCGGCTGAGATCAGGCAG
Source organism: uncultured Porphyromonadaceae bacterium (assembly GCA_964351455.1). Lineage (GTDB taxonomy): Bacteria > Bacteroidota > Bacteroidia > Bacteroidales > UBA12481 > JAGHDB01. The sequence continues at coordinate 7,116 of CAYGOU010000142.1, read as the reverse complement.
CAAACGATGAAGATGAGCCAGAGCTGCCACAGGTCGAGTGATCCCCAAAGTGAACTTCCAACAAACAGGAGCTTGTTGCCCACGGCGGTGGCCAGAAGCCAGCCTCCCTGCATCAGTCCCTGGAACCGATCGGGAGCCACCTTCGAAACGAAGGAGAGTCCCATCGGACTGAGGAAAAGTTCAGCGATGGTTAGGATCAGGTAGGAGGATATCAGCCAATAGGGCATCACCCTGGATGAATCGGGCACTGCGCTGTACTTGATGGCCCCGGTTTCGTCGATGATCTTCAGCTCGTGGGGAGAGATCAGGTTCAGCGAACCCACCAGGAGGATCACAAAGCCGATTGCGGCGATGATCATCCCGATACCGATCTTGCGCGGGGTGGATGGTTCCTTGCCGCGTTTACTAAGCCACGAGAAGACCCCCATTACCAGGAAGGTCAGTGATACGATGAATAGGGGGTTAAACGACTGAAATACCTCGGGAGCAATCGGGTTGTCACCGGTACCCTGACGAAAGAAGTACTGAATGGCAACTCCGCCGGCAATGAACAGAGCGGCGCCGATCAGGCGGGTATTCAGGGTGTTTTTACGGCCCACTACCATGACGAGACCTGCTATTCCGGCGATGACAGCCAGGATGTTTTCAAGGGTGAAGAACATGAAGGTATAATCGTCGACCGTCTTCACGGTGTAATCACGTGCAAAGAATGTCATTGTCAGTCCGTTCTGATGAAACGACATCCAGAAGAAGATGACCACGAAGAAGACCAGCACCAGGGCTGTAACCCGTCCGCGCTCCTGCTTGGTGGCGGTCATCAGAATCCAGGTTACAAAGGAGATGAACAAACCGATGGCGGCACCGGTTGCGATGTCTTTGAGCAGGCTGATCAGGAAGGCAACCACGACACCGGCGAATAGGGCGGAGACAATGGCCCTGGGCTGACCGGTGAATGAGATCCCTGATCCGGCAGAGGTAGTTGTTTTCTCCTTGTTGGGCAGGTGTTTACCGAAGAAGACATAGACCAGCAGGGAGATGATCATAGCACCGGCAGCCACGGCGAAGGCGAAGTTGTAGCCTTTAGAGAAGACCTCGAGATAATTGTTTGCAAAGGCTGAGAGATCGGTAACGGCCCCGCTCAGGCTGACCTGGTTTGCCAGGGTTTGCAACTGACCGGGATCCTGCAGGGTGCCATCAATATATTGGTGGCAAAGTGCGGGAAGGCTTCCGTCGTGAAGCAGATCATTGGATTTCAGCCACCAGTTGCGAACACCGGTAGCGGCAAAGGGGGCGAAGAAAGCTCCGACGTTGATCCCCATGTAGAACAACATGTAGGCCGAATCTCTCACCTTTTTGTACTTCTCGTTGTCGTACATCTGTCCAACCACGGCCTGCAGATTGCCTTTGAAAAGGCCGTTGCCAAGGGCGATGGTGAAAAGTCCTGCCACTGTGATGCCCAGTGAAAGCCCGGGAACGGCAACCACCACATATCCGGCAAACATGATCATCTGTCCCAGCAGGATGACCGTTTTGTATTTCCGGGTCGCATCGGCCAGGATACCGCCAACCAGCGCAAGGGCATAAATGCTGAAATAGAACCAGCTGTAAATTCCGCCGGCCACATCTTCATTCAGGCCATACTTGGCCTGGAGAAACAACACGAGGATTGCCATCATGGTATAAAAACCAAAACGCTCCCCCATATTGGTGAAGAAGGCGACGATCAGTCCTCTGGGATGTCCTTTGAACATAGTCTTTCGTTTTTAGATAATTAATGGTTAATAGTTTGTCATTCGGATCGGCACAAATATAGAAATCTTTTTATAACGCTTACCTTTATGGATTCATGACTCAAATGTGATGGTTAAGATCCTCAGCACCGAACAAATCCGACGGGCCGATGCCCATACCATTGCCCATGAGCCAATCCCCTCGATTGATCTTATGGAGCGCGCTGCCCGTCAGCTTTTCAATTGGATCAGGTCGTATTACGACCCGTCTCGGCCCTTCAGGATCTTTGCAGGGCACGGCAACAACGGGGGCGACGGACTGGCTTTGGCAAGGATGCTGTCTGAAGCAGGATACAGGGTTTCGCTGCACCTGGCGATGCCACCCGATCAATTATCCCCGGACGCCCGGGTCAACTTTGACCGCCTGAATCGTGCCGACCTGCTTGAATGTTCGTGTTCAGGAGACGCATCGGCCATTCCCCTCTTCAGACCGGATGAGGTGGTGGTTGACGCCCTGCTGGGAACAGGACTGACCCGCGAGCCCGACGGGGTATATGCCCGGCTGATAGATTTGGTAAACAGTTGTGGTGCCGAGGTTATATCGGTCGACATACCATCCGGACTATTCGGAGAGGATAACCGGCTCAACAGCATGAAGCATGTGGTGAGGGCGCGCTATACCCTCTCATTTGAGCTTCCCAAGCTGGCCTTTTTCTTTTCTGAAAACCATCCTTTTACCGGCGACTGGCGGATTCTACCAATAGGATTAAGCCACGATTTTATCCGGGAGGCCGAAACACCATTTCACATGATTACCCAAAGGGATGTGGCCAGCTGGCTCCCATCCCGTTCGCGATTCACCCATAAGGGTCACTATGGCCACCTCCTGCTGGTTGCAGGATCTAAAGGGAAGACCGGTGCGGCCGTGCTTGCCGCTCGTGCTGCACTCAGAGCCGGTGCTGGACTGGTAACGGTTCATGCGCCTTCGTCTGCTTCGGGGGTTTTGCACACGGCCATTCCAGAGGCCATGGCCAGCATCGATTCTGATGAGGCAATATGGACGCAGGTGCCGGATCCGGCTCCATACGATGCAATGGGGATCGGTCCCGGCATCGGAACTCATCCAAATACTGCAAAGGCCTTTTTTGCACTGCTCGATACATGCACCAAACCGCTGGTTATTGACGCCGACGCCCTCAACCTGCTCTCCCTTCATCCAGGTTCAATTCTTAAAGTGCCCGAAAACAGCATTCTTACACCCCATCCGGGCGAATTTGTCCGTTTATTCGGTGAAGATCCGGATGAGTATTCGCGCATGGAAAGAATCGGGCAACTTGCAAAGAAATACCGACTGGTCATTGTGCTTAAGGGAGCCTTTACCCTGGTGGCAAACCCCGGGGGAGAGATTTGGTTCAATACCAACGGAAATCCGGGCATGGCAACCGGCGGGTCGGGAGATGTACTGACCGGCCTGATTGCATCGCTGGCAGGACAGGGACTGGGCGCAGCCGAGGCTACGGTGGCAGGGGTATATATCCATGGACTGGCGGGTGACCTGGCCAGGGATGAGGAAGGGGAGTCGGGACTGATGGCCGGGGATATTGCGGCGCATGTGGGCCAAGCTATTAAATCAATCAAATCCTGATATTATGCGTTTTTTAAGCAACATGATTCACCTGGTGGTGTTGGTCCTTACGGTGGCATCCTGCACCGTTACGCCCGTCGTCATCACCAGGACACAAACCCAGAAAATTGAGGCTGGGGCTATTGCAAAATCCTATTTTGCCTACTACGCCCTTCCGCGAACCGTGGTGGATGTGGAGGTGGTGGTAGAGAAAAAGATCTCAAAGCCGGGTCCTTTTGCCGCCTCGGCTGAAAGATACCTGGGAGTCAACCAGGTGATCACCCGTGAGAAAACTGAGTACCGGATCAAGTCGGTAGTCATCTCGCAGCATCCTGAAAAGGATCCTGCACAGCTGTTTAAGCTCCTGACCTCGGGATCTTCAGCTGGAGCGAGGGTGAGCCTCACTCCTGAGGGGGTGATCGCCGGGATAAACCTGCCATGGAAGCCCCTGGTGCCAAACGGAGCCACCACCATCGTGCAATTGCGTGAGGACGATTTCTACTTCCCGGGATATCCCGACCTGTCGGTCAAAAAGAACATGGCGTCGGTGGCCGATACCATGTTCCGCGTTTTGCGAACCGACACCTCATTTGTCAACATTCCCATACTGCGCCACACCGACCAGAAGAAAACCCAGCCTATGATGGAAAAGGAGGCTGCTGACCTGATCTACAACCTTCGCGAAAGCAGGTACTTTCTACTGAATGGCGAATATGCCTACCTCGAGAACGAAACGGTTCCGATGCCCGAAGGAGAAGCGCTTGAAATTATACTTCGCGAACTGGCTCGCATGGAGTCTGATTATATGTCGCTTTTCATTGGCCGAACCCAAACCGAAGAATCGGTGCACCGATTCAGCTTTACTCCCGAAGGAAAGGGGATTACAGAGGCAACGGTTCTCTTTGCCTTTTCGGCTCAACGGGGTGTGCTTGAACCTGATGATGCCTCAGGTGAGGCTGTAAGACTGCAAATGACCCGCACCGATGAGAATCCACTTGACCATCTGAAATATGAATTGGATAATCCCAAGAATCCTGTCAAAACTGGACTTGCGTACAGGGTGCCGGAGAAAGCCATGGCCGAAATCGTAATGGGTAGGGAGCAGCTGTTCGTGAGGGAAATGCTGGTGGCTCAGTTTGGCCGTCTCGAGTTTCTTCCTGACGACATCCTGAGTGGCGACCATACCTGTGTGGAGTTCTATCCTGCCTATGGATCGATCAAAAGCATCTACACCAAATAACCGATCATATTATTACATTTGACCACAAACCTTAATCACTATGCTTATATGGAGACACTAAAAAAGACGCTCAGGGATTCCAAAACCGCCCGTTGGGCAGCCCTCGGAATCGTTTCTTTTACCATGCTCTGCGGCTACCTCTTTACCGAGATCCTGTCGCCGCTAAAGCCGATGCTTGAGACCGAACTGGGTTGGTCCAGTACTGAGTTCGGTTTGGTGACCAGCGCCTATGGCTGGTTCAACGTCTTTCTGCTGATGCTGATTTTCGGCGGAATGGTTCTTGACCGCCTCGGGATCCGCTTTACAGCAGTCACTTCGGCTTCGATCATGGTTCTGGGTGCCATCATTAAGTATTATGGAGTCTCCCATCAATTTGCTCCCGATGCAACCCTTCTGGGAATGAAATCTTCGGTGGTGATAGCGGGACTTGGCTATGCCGTATTCGGCGTTGGGGTTGAGACTGCAGGGATCACCGTCTCAAAAATCATTGTCAAATGGTTCAAAGGTAGAGAAATGGCGCTGGCCATGGGATTGGAAATGGCCTGTGCCCGTCTGGGTACCTTTGCTGCCCTCGCTTTCGGTCCTTTCATCGCCAAGAATTTTTCCATTTCCACCCCCATCCTGATCGGAGTCATCATGCTATGCATAGGTTTGATCAGTTTCATCATTTACGTGTCGATGGACATCCGGCTTGAGAAGCAGACAGGCGATGAAAATGAGCAGGAGGAACCCTTCAAGCTGAGAGACATCAAGGTAATCGTAACCAACCGCGGGTTCTGGTACCTGGCCATTCTTTGTGTTTTGTTCTATTCTGCAGTTTTCCCCTTTTATAAGTACGGTCCTGACCTGATGGTCAATAAATATGGAATCGGGGAGGATTTCGCAGGACTGATACCCAGCCTGGTGCCATTTGGTACACTTTTTATGACCCCGTTTTTCGGAAACCTTTATGACAGAAGGGGTAAAGGCGCAACCATTATGATCATTGGCGCGATTCTGCTCATCCTGGTGCATATCATCCTGTTCATTCCCGGACTCACCAGTCCTGTTCTTGCTGCCGCCGCAGTTGTGGTTCTTGGAGTCGGGTTTTCACTGGTTCCTTCGGCTATGTGGCCCTCCGTTCCGAAGATCATTCCTGAAAAGCAGCTGGGTACGGCTTTTGCCACCATCTTCTTTATACAGAACTGGGGCCTGATGGGAATACCTTTCCTCCTTGGCGTGGTGCTTGATAAGACCAATCCGGGGATTTCAGTCGCCAAGGCGGCGGGCGAGGATGTGGTGTATAATTATACCACCACCTGGCTGATCTTTTTGGCCTGTAGCGGCCTGGCGCTGGTTTTTGCCTTCCTGCTTAAGGCTGAAGACAAGAAAATGGGCTATGGCCTTGAAAAACCTAATATTCAAAAATAATCAACAACGATGAGCGAAGATATCAGAAAACTGAAGCCCGAACCCCTGTGGAACTACTTTTATGATCTGACCAGGATTCCCCGACCATCAAAGAAGGAGTCAGGAGCAGTTGAGTATGCAAGAAAGTTTGGCGAAAAGCTGGGTTTTGAAACTTTGCAGGATGAGGTGGGTAACATTGTGATTCGCCGTCCCGCCTCACCCGGCATGGAGAATCGCAAGGGAATCATCCTCCAGGGTCACCTTGATATGGTTCCCCAGGCAAACTCGGGCACCAGCCATGATTTTGAGAAGGATCCGATCGATACCCTGATCGATGGAGATTGGGTAAAGGCCAATGGCACCACCCTTGGCGCAGACAATGGGATCGGAGTGGCAGCGGCCATGAGTATCCTGGCCGATTCAAGCCTGAAAACCGGAATGGTTGAGGGTCTTTTTACCATTGATGAAGAGACCGGAATGACCGGAGCCTTCAACCTGAAACCCGGCTTGCTCAAGGGGGATATCCTGGTTAACCTTGACTCAGAGGATGAGGGGGAGCTGTATGTCGGATGCGCTGGCGGTTCGAATGCCAACATCCGTCTGGATTTCAAAAAGGAAAAGCCGGGTGAGGGCATGGCCGGATTGAAACTGGCGGTGACCGGACTGAAGGGTGGCCACAGCGGGATCGATATTCCGCTTGGCAGGGGCAACAGCAACAAGATCCTGTTCCGCTTCCTTTTCGAGGTGATGAAAAAATATGCCATTGCCTTTGGTGAAATCAACGGGGGTAGTCTTAGAAATGCCATTCCCCGAGAATCCTTCATGACTGTTTCGCTGCCCGGAAATCAGGTCAGCGCCCTGCTGGCCGACCTCGAATCGTTCAATTCGGTGGTGAAACGCGAGCTTGCCACTGCCGATCCGGGAGCGGTTGTCAGCGCTGAAGCCTGTGAGACTCCTGCCTGGGTTATGGACGGAGAGAGTGCACGACGCCTGGTCATGGCCATTTACGGCTGTCCGAACGGCGTTATCCGGATGAGCAACGACATGGCAGGACTGGTTGAGACATCAACCAACCTCGCCATTGTGAAGACCGACGGGGACCATGTGTTCATCAAGTGCTTGCTGAGGAGCTC